>SABV01000640.1 GCA_009928855.1 Erysipelotrichia bacterium
CAATGCGAAGTCGGCCAGAATCAGCCTGAAGGGTATGGCCCTGGCCTGTCTGGCAGGAGTAATACTTCTGCCGATCATGGACAATCACTCGATCGTCAGAGCACAAAGCGGCATGCAAAACGCTGAAATAGCCCAGACCATAACCCTCACGGTCAAAGATGTAACCACCGAAGCGGCGATAAGCCTGATAGCAGAGCACTTTGGACTGAAAGCACTTATACAGATGCCTCTTACCGATAAAATAAGCCTGGATCTGAAACAAAGTAGTTTTGACGAAGCCATGCAACGCGCAGCGGGCGGTCTGCCAGTAGACTGGATGATCGAAAATGGTCGATTACACGTCTTTCAGCCGCGCGAAACATGGTCTAAATTTTCTGAGGGTGGGCAGGGAATGAATGCCGCCGGATATTCTGCCAGACCTGTAGAGCCGCAGGTCTCACGCATTGTGCCACTCGGAAAAAGACGCGCGGAAGACCTTCAGAAACTTCTCAAAGACTTGAATCCGGCGATCAGCATTGTATTTGATGCGCCAACCAACTCTCTTGTGCTTCTGGGAGCAGAAACCCAGGTCGCTGAAGCTGAAGCCCTCTGCATGAGTCTCGATGAAATGCCGGTAACCGAACGTCAGGCCAGCTCAACTGTTCTGATACAGAGACAAAAATATATAACCGAAGTTTTTGAACTCGAACACGCCGATATGGAAGAAGTCGAAAAAGAACTCGGCACAGTCATTCAGAGACAAGAGTCGGGCTCTTCATCTTCGAGCACTTCTACGACAACGACACTGCGCGATAAAGAAGGCAAGCCGATCGAAACCGAATACTTCGTTATCGACAAAGTAAGACGCATAGTCTTGGTACACACCACCGAAGAAAAATATATCGTGGTCAAAAAATATTTTGACGCGATCAATAAACCACTGGCGCAGGTGCTTATAGAAACCCAGATCGTCGCGGTTGATTCAGGGTTTGAAAGAGATCTTGGCATAAAATGGAACACGACAGTCGGCTACAATGGGCCAGGCAACCCCTGGAGCACCGGTGGCGAGCAGGCCGCAGTGCTGCCCGCAGAAACGATTCTTACAGGGCCACAGGCCTTTCAGTTCGGCAAATGGAACCTGACAAACCTTCAGGCTATGCTGAATACCGCAGAAACCAACAATAAGGCACAGGTGCTTTCAAGGCCACGTATCATGGCACTCACTGGTCAACCGGCAAGCATTCACGTCGGCACCGAGCTGCCATACACAACATCAACAACTGTAACCGAAGGCGGCAACGTCACACAGAATGTTGAATTCAAACAGATCGGCGTCAAGCTCGATGTTACGCCAACAATTCATAAGACCAATAAAACCATACGACTGCACCTGATTCCTGAAGTATCAGACTCGATCGGTCTCGCCGC
>SABV01000641.1 GCA_009928855.1 Erysipelotrichia bacterium
GTGAATTTGAATCGCCAGAATCGGGTTAAAGCGACAATTGCACCATTGCTTGGGGTTGTGCCCAGCTATACTGCCTTGGGAATGGCTTCTTTATTGCCTCACGACAAAATAACCTATGATCTGATACCGGTGACCTGCATATAGACGGTCAACTGTGTGCATCTTACCAGGACAGATGCAAGGTTCTGCAGAAGCATGAGGGCGTTGCGATAAAAGGTGAAGACCTGTTGCAGATGAACCAGCAGGAAGGCCGTGATGCCATTCAGGGTGCCAGGGTCGTTTATATTTACCACGATAGAATTGATTCAGTTGGGGATAAGGCCGCCACAGAAAAACATACTCCTGGAGCTATCACCAAGGCCATTGAAGAACTTATTTCGCTGGTTCGTTGTGTTATCAACAACCTGAATGGCGCAAACGTCTTTATTACAGCTGACCATGGCTTTCTGTTCCAGGAACAGAAGTTGACCGCAACAGATAAAAGCGAACTCGACAACAAGCCAGATAAAGCCTTCATCGCCAAGAAAAGGTTCATTCTTGGCAGAAAGCTTAAGAAAACCGGCAAAGCCTGGCATGGTTTTACCAGAAACACAGCCGGCACCGATGATGAAACTGAGTTCTGGGTTCCCAAGGGGAATAACCGGTTTCATTTCGTAGGCGGGGCACAGTTCGTTCATGGTGGTGCCATGCTGCAGGAAATCGCCGTGCCCGTCATTACCATTAAAGAGCTTGAGGGCAAAAGCGCGCAACAGGCAGTGGTTCGTAAAGTTGGTGTGTCGTTGCTTGGTTCAAGCCGCCGGGTGGTGAATAATTTTCAGAAATTTGAGTTCATTCAGACCGAAAAGGTGTCTGAAAGGAACTTGCCGCAACCCGTCACCGTTTCTTTACGGGACGGCGAAGAGCTGATCAGTAACGAGATTACCTTGACCTTCGACAGTGTATCCGACAGCATGGATGAAAGAAAGCGTGTTGCAAAAATTGTGTTAAAGAAGGGCAACTACGACAAGAAGAAAGAATACTATCTGGTTGTGCGTGATGCAGATACTCAGGTTGAGCTCGAACGCATCAGCTTCAATATCGACCTGGCAATCATGAACGACTTTTAACGGAGCAGAATATGGAAAACCTTGCACAGACCACAACTGATGAAAGCCTTGATAGTCTTTTAAACAGACATTTTGATGGCCGGGTGGTTCGAAAAGACCTGACCAAGCTGATCAAGGAAGGTGCCAATGTTCCGGTTTACGTTCTTGAATACCTGCTTGGCATGTATTGCGCCAGCAACGATGATGAAGTTATCGAAGAAGGCCTCAAAAGCGTAAAGAACATTCTTTCTGAAAACTATGTAAGGCCTGATGAAGCTGAGAAGGTAAAATCAAAAATCAAGGAACTCGGTCATTACAAGGT
>SABV01000642.1 GCA_009928855.1 Erysipelotrichia bacterium
GTTAAAATCCTTTATTTTGAAAAATGTTTCGAATAGAAAGCTGGGGTAACCATGCTACCCAATCTTAATACAGCATTGCTTGATTTGCTTCATGAAATACATGGAACTGATGTTAAACTGATAATTGGCGGTGGTTTTGGCATATTGCCAGCAGTCTTAAAATTGATATTCTGACCGGCCCCGTAAGCCACTTTAATGGAACAAGCGTGAAAGCAGATAAGCGACGGGCCAGGCCGAACCCCTCGATTGACCTGCACGCTCACCCCACCGACGAAGCCCTGACGTTAGATAGAGGGCTACTGCCAGAAACAATTATTGGCATTCTCAGCTCCGGGCATTCATGGAATGCAGAGGTTTTTCTGCCAAATGCCTACACATTTTTGATGATGAAGCTTTTTGCATTCAGGGATCGACTGGACGACAAAAACAAGCAATTTGGAAGTTACCACGCTATGGATATGTATACTATCCTTGCAACAACAACTGAAAAAGAATGGGTAGAAGCTTGCGACATTCGTGATTCATGTTCAGAAGAAAACATGGTAATTGAAGCTGGAAAATTAATAAAACAACACTTTTCAGCTCAAGACCAATTCGGAATTCTTCGCCTGAAGGAAAGCCAGTATTATCGTCCTGAACTGCAAATTAGTGATTTCATGTCAATCTTGCAGGAATTGTTTCCAGCCTGATATTAGCGAGTTGTGGACGCAGTCGCCGCGAAGCAACTAACTGGCTCATTGGCACAAATCTGCGAAAGGCTGGCGGTTGGGCATGCTTTTTCCCTGAAATATGATGTGGTTGGATTTGATGTTAATCAGGAAAAAGTCGATCTGATGAAAAGCTGGATCGACCCGACGGGGGAGGTGCCGGAGTGCATAAGGCCTCGTCGATCAAGGTCGCCGAAGCGGCCAAAGTTATCGAAAACACCCAGCGCGACGTCAATATCGCGCTGATGAACGAACTGTCGATTATTTTCCATCGCCTCGGGATCGATCCCCCGGGCGCTTCGCCCCGGGGAGCCCTGCGGCATAAGCGGCTCTAACGGCTGAAGCCATAAGAGCCGCTAAACCCTCGACAAGCTCGCCGGCTTCTGCAAGAAGGACGCAGCGCCGGTAATCATCGATATCAAGGGCGTGTTCTAGCCACAGATGGCGACGAAGCAGGGGATAAGGTATTGGCGGCTGTGATGAACGCGGAAAGAAAATGCGGCCACGGATGAACTCGTATAGAAACAGATGAATAGAGAAGTCTGGTTTTAGCAGGCCGAAGAAAAGACGGGCCACGGTTGAACTCGGATAGACACGGATTAATGCTGTGTTTATTTTTTTAGCGGACCGAAGACGCAGAAAGAATGTTGAGGGCTTTCGACCCCTTCGACCCCTTCGACAAGCTCAGGGAC
>SABV01000643.1 GCA_009928855.1 Erysipelotrichia bacterium
GGGTTTTCTTTGCCCGTCTCTTTTTCGAAGCGCAGCGAGAAAAAAGAGACGGGCATCAAAACCAGCTCATAATTCCTTTTTTTTCAACGATTTCGGGCAGTCCGAAAAAGCGGGAAAAGATCGGGATTTTTCTTATCAGTCTGTCCTGCAATGGGATTTTTAAGCCGTTGCAATGGCGGCATATCAATAAATTTTCGAAAAACAGCACGAATCGCACAAGGCGAAGAGTTACGAGGTGGTGCTCACTGTTTTTGCTAATTTGAACATATCAATCGCGTTGAGGCCGCGATTCACAAATGAGTTTCAAACCAGTCAGTAGCACGCACAAGCTATTAAAAAAACGTTGCGTCAACACTTACCGAAAACCGAATAGCCAATGACTGAGAGATTGAAAATGAGTAGAAATTTTGGAGCACAAACGCGCGACATGGGTCGCGCGGGGGCATTTTTTTCTAAGCAGGTGAGCGATAGTTTCAGCACGCAGGCAACGCTTGCGCAACGATTCGACCAGTTTGTAGAATTTGCCAAGGAAAATGGAATCGGCAGGCTTGAACAAATCACGCAAGAAACGGTTTTAGCCTACGCTGATTCGCTCAAAGAGAGCGAATTATCAGCGGCCACTCAGCAAAACTACTTGAGTGCCGTGAATGTGATAATGGAACAAGCCCGCGGCGACCAGGAAGTGAGAGTAACGGGGCGCGAAGCAGGGTTAGAACACCGCTCAGGAGTAGCTCAAGAATATAAGGGAAACGTTGAAAGGGGCGAACTAAGCGACCGCACGCAAGCGATTGTCGATTTAGCGAGAAATTTCGGGCTTCGTTTTGAAGAAGCGTCAAAACTTGACGCTCGTTCAGCACTTTCAGAAGCCAAAGAAACGGGAAAAATAACCATCGAGAACGGCACAAAGGGCGGCCAATCTAGGGAAGTACCGATAACAAACGAAAAACAGCTAGAAACCCTTAAAAATTCCTCAGAGTTACAGGGTAACGACCGCTCAATGATTCAAGGGGATAAAACCTACGCAGAACACCAACGAGAAGCCTATAGAGAGACTTCTAACTTCCATGCAGAACGCCACGCCTACGCAAACCAACGATACAGTGAGTTGATGCGCGAGAAGTTAGGAATCGAGATTAAAAGCCCAGTCCTATCAGATAAACCCGAAGGTCAAAGCTGGTCGCAATATGTCGCATCTCAGGCATACGACCAAGGTGTGAGCATCACGCCAGAACTAGCGAGAGAGTTTGACCGTGAAGTACGGTTGGAGTTAAGCGAAGAGCTAGGGCACCACCGCGAGGACGTTGTGAGCGCATATATCGGGGGTCAAAGATGATAAGCAAAACCGACAAACTTCTTAGCCTGTACTCTCGAAAGGGCGGAAAAGAAAACCGTCGAG
>SABV01000181.1 GCA_009928855.1 Erysipelotrichia bacterium
GATTTATCGGTCTTTTCAGTCAAAGGATTTGAGGGAAAAGGCCCTCTTGAGTTTAACACTCCAGAAGACCTGCTTTTACTCGACAATGATATGATTGTAGTTGCAGATCAGCGTAACAACAGGCTGCAGCTGCTAAATAAAGACGGCGAATTTATCAGAGCTATTCCGCAGCTTATCGCTTCTGAACCGGCAAAAACCGAAAAAGGAACGAAGTCGACAGTAAAATCACCACCTAAGATAGCCTCTGACGCAGCCTCTATTGAGGCACAAAATCAATATTTTGCAGATCTGCAAAGAACATTCAGGCGACCAACCGGTATGGCAATCGATCATAATGGACGCCTCTATGTAACGCTCATGGAAAGTGACATAATAGTCATAGTCAATATTTCCAGCGGAAAAATCACCGGCACCCTTGGCAAATCAGGTCGAGGCCAGGGCGAATTTTACGCACCAATGGATATAGACATCAGCCAGGATGGTCGCATTGCAGTCGCAGAAGCCAGAAACAAGCGCGTGCAAATACTTTCGGCAGAAGGCAAATGTCTTAAAGAACTGATATACCAGGAAGAAAGCAAAAAAGGCAGGTTCAACGCCGTTGCGCCACGCGGCGTTCACTGGAATTCGGCCAACAATCTTGTAGTTTCTTACCCGGGTTTCAATCAGATTGTCTGCTGGGAGCCCAAAGGGGGCACAATTCTCTGGCGTTATGGAACAAGCAAAGGCAGTGATAAGGGTATGTTGAACAGTCCATCATTTATCACTGACGCGACAGACGGGCATCTTCTTATTTCTGACAGCGGCAACAACCGCATTGTCGAAATCACCGGTGACGGCAGGTTTTTTGAGCACCACGGAAGAAGGGGCTCTGCACCCGGCAGACTACTTTCTCCGCGCGGGCTGGCGCTTAACCGCGATGAAACTCTTGCCATTGCAGACCAGGGCAACAACCGCATTCATTTGTTCCAGCCAGGACAAACGACTTTGATGCTGCGCGAAGCAAAACAGCTGGCGATAAAAGACGACTGGCGCGCCGCCATTAGCAAGATTGAGCGCATTCTTTATCTACAGCCCGACAATGAGCAGGCGCGGGATTTAATGGTAAATGCCCTGTATTTTTTTGGTAACCAGGCTTTTAGCGAGGGTAATTATGATAAATCCGAAGAATATTACCGTCGCATTCTCAAATACAGGCCTGACGACCCTAATATTCCACAAAAACTCGACGCAATTTTCTGGGCCGCAAATCAGGGCTTGATTGCTTCGATAGTTTTTGGCATTATAGCAGTCATAGTTGGTTTGATTCTCGTCTGGATTTTAAAAGTACTTATTACCAGATTCATCTTTACACAATCTCAGGGGTAAGCTCTTGCCACTCAACAAAATACGAAATTTTTGCATCATAGCTCATATCGATCACGGAAAATCTACTCTTGCCGACCGTCTTATTGAAGTTACTTCAACCGTCAGCAAGCGGGAAATGAAAGACCAGCTTCTCGACTCAATGGATCTGGAGCGTGAACGCGGCATTACAATTAAAGCTCAGGCTGTGCGCATGCTTTATACAAGCAAAAACGGTGAAGAATACTGTTTTAACCTGATCGACACTCCAGGGCACGTAGATTTTTCTTATGAAGTCTCACGTTCTATTGCGGCATGCGAGGGCGCTCTGCTGGTAGTCGATGCAAGTCAGGGTGTTGAAGCCCAGACCATGGCCAATGCCACGCTCGCGATTGCCCACAATCTTGAGATCATACCTGTCATCAATAAAATTGACCTGCCCGCCGCAGACCCCGAAAAGGTCAAAGAAGAAATAGAAAATCTTATTGGTATCGACTGCTCTGATGCGCTGCTTGTATCTGCAAAAGAGGGGCGCGGCATACCAGAATTGCTCGAAGCAATAGTAGAACGCATACCACCACCGAAAGGCTCTGTGCATAAGCCCCTAAGAGCCCTGGTTTTTGATGCCAACTACGATTCATACAAGGGCGTCATCGTTTACTGCCGAGTTGTCGATGGCTCTCTCAAAGCCAAAGACAGAATCAAGTTTCTCGCTACCGAATCAAGTTTCGAAATAATCGAAGCGGGAGTTTTCACGCCTAAACCCATACTTACCAACCAGCTCGAAACCGGCAAAGTTGGCTTTTTTCACGCAACCATCAAAGAAATGGGACACGTCAATATCGGCGATACCGTTGTTCTCGAAAAACACCAGAATGTCGAGGCAATACCGGGTTTTCAAAAAGCCAAGCAAATGGTCTTCTGTGGTCTTTACCCCGTTGAAACGAACGCATTCAACGAATTGCGAAATGCCCTTGAAAAGCTTACTCTTAACGATTCAAGCCTCTCATTCTTTCCGGAAAATTCGCTGGCACTCGGTTTTGGCTTCAGATGCGGTTTTCTTGGCCTGCTGCACATGGAAATCATTCAGGAGCGTCTTGAACGCGAATATGACCTCGACCTGGTCACAACAGCCCCGAACGTTATCTATGAGGTTGTTTTGCAGGATGGTACGGCTTACGAAATTGACTCGCCGGCAAAATTGCCCGATTCTAACCAGCTCGAAGAAATAAGAGAACCGTTTGTACACGCCACAATCTTTTTACCGAAAGATTACATTGGCACAATCATGGAACTTGCCCAGGACCGTCGCGGTATCATGAAAAACATGGAATTCATATCAGAGTCACGCGTTTCTCTCTCTTTCGACCTGCCTCTATCTGAAATTATCGTAGATTTTTATGACAAGCTCAAAAGTCGCACGCGCGGCTATGCTTCTCTTGATTATGAACACATCGGCAACAGAGCGGCAGACATTTCGCGTGTCGACATTCTTGTCAACGGCGACCGGGTCGATGCTCTCTCGTTTTTGTGTCACCGGGAACGCGCCGAATACCGCGGCAGAAATGTTATCAGCAAACTTCGCACTCTGATTCCGCGACACCAGTTTCAGATTCCGTTGCAGGCCGCGATCGGAGCAAAAATCATTGCTCGCGAAAACATTGCAGCCCTGCGAAAAGATGTTACGGCCAAATGTTATGGCGGCGACATTTCACGCAAACGCAAACTCCTCGACAAACAAAAAGAGGGCAAGAAGCGCATGAAAATGGTTGGCAATGTAGAAATACCACAAAAGGCATTTATGGCGATCCTCAGACCTGACGACGATTAATCGCCGGGCCTGTTTTCTCTGCTTACGCTTGTGTTCGAGACTCGATTATTGCTCTGTCAGGTAATAATCGAGCTCTTTTGAGCATACAGGACATCGCTGCGAGTTTTCTTCGCTGTAAAGATAGGATTCGCCGCACTCGCGACAAATCTTTGCCGGAAGAACATCGTCTTTCTGGTAGTTTTTAACCCGCACTCGCTGCCAGCGAAAAATCTTGCGCCCGGCCGTCATGAATTCATCAACAATAATCTTTGCCGATGCTCTTCTCGCATCCTTGTCATGTTGAACTTCGTGGGAACGTTGCCGCAAAAAGAATTTGTGCATTTCAGGCATTTTTTGTGGATCTATCTTGTTGAGATCTACAAATACCCTTACCCCACGACCATCTGCCCGATCATAGAGCGTCAATGCATAACGACCAATTTTTTCATGCATGACCAGGTATTTATTGCCAATAGTGCAACCCGTTAAAAACTGAATTGTATCAGAGAGGCACACTTGAGTTTCGGTAATTGCGCCGAGTTGTTTAACTTCTCCAAGCTTTTCCATGGCCAGTTGAACCATGGCAACTCCGATAGGAATACCAGGAGCTCTTTTAGTGTGAAACTTGTAAACCTGCTCAACCAGTTCGAGAAATTCTTTGTCATCCATCTTGGCATTGCTCCAGACTCTGTAGATAGACCTATTATTTCACGTCTGTAAAAATGACGCAAGCCCAATTAAAACAGAATTAACAGTTCAGTCTGAAGCCAGTTTCTCTAGTGCCAGTCTGGCAGCTCTTTTAACATTTTTTGATTTGTCGCTTGTAGACATACGCCCAAGACACTCACGCCCGGCCAATGTCCGACTGCTTCCAACAGCCTTTACAATTGCGTATCTCACTTCTTCAGAAGAATCTTTTTCGGCCTGAGTAATGACCTCTATTGCGACTTCCGAGGCAATTTTTCCGAGTGAAGTAACTACCGAAGCTCTGACAAATTCATTTTCATCGTGCAGTGCTGCCGCGAGAAGAGCCAAAGCATCTGGTGAATCGAAGTCGCCAAGGGTATTCGCAGCCGAACCTCTGATATTAGGGCTTTTATCCAGCAAGGCCTGTCGAAGCTTTTCAAGATTCGGCGGCAAATCTTTGAATGTTTCGAGCAGATTCTCACCGGTCTTACCGGCCTGCCCCTGGTTATTTGAGCCATTATCATTGCGAGTAATGACATTTTCCTGGGCAATTTTGCGTAATTCTGCATCAAGTCGTTTTGACGCGGCAATAAGCTCGTCGATTATATCTACGTTATCAGGGTTGTCTTGAGCCATCAGCGATATTGAGGCACGATAGCTAAGTTCTGAGTCTTCATTGGCAAGATAGTTTTTAAGAATTCTCACGGCACGATCGTCTTTTACGTGGCCCAGAATTTCAAGCAATGACATTCGGGCGCTACGATCGCCTTTTTCGAGCCTTAAGCTTACTTCATGCATAACTTCGTCCACCGGAAAAGACGCTACAGCCTTGGCGGCAGAAAATCTTACCACTTCACTGTCATCAGAGGCACATTCAAAAAGAGCATGCATGGCACGAAGTTCTGATGTGGTTCCAAGGGCGTAGGCAACAGAAGATCTTACATAACGGTCAGGATCATTTATAGATTCAATCAGGGCATCAATAACCCTGTCATCCTTGCGACCGTTCAATGCTGTCGCCGCCGAATATCTGACCGCAACGTTTTCGTCTTTTAAAGCCAGCAGCAAAGAATCAACAGATCTGCTGTCCTGCATGCCGCCAAGAGCCTCTGCGGCCATGAAACGCACAGATTCAACTTCGTACTGGTTTCCAAGAACTGCAATAAGCGGCTCAATGATTTCGTCGTTGTCTAATCCAATCGCAGCCTTTGCAGCCATCTGGCGCATCTGCTGGTTGTTATCTTTGAGACCTTTAAGAACGAGCTCTTTACGGGGAATCGGCGAACCGTCGGCCTGAAAATATTCTCGGGGCAGTTGGTCAATCTTGAAGACAACCAGCTCTTTAAATTTATAGGGGCTGGCATCTGCAGACTCTTCCTGAGTCGATTCCTGTTCGGGTTGCGGCAACATTGGCCTAGGAGTGCCTGAAGCTTCGCGCATAAGTGTCATATCCATACGCCTTGACAACTCGAGCAAAGGTTCTATGGCTCTTGGGTCGCCGATTTCTCCAAGGCTTTCAGATGCTGCGACTGAGATCGAAGATTCAGGCTCATAAAGAGCTTCTATAAGGGCCGGCACTGCTTCGACCATTTTTCTATTGCCCGCCTCTTTAATCGCGCTCATGCGTTTTTCGAGAGGTGCCGAGAACGTTTTTATCAAGGTAATAGGGTCACAGAGATCGTTTTCAGGCCTCAATTCGTATTTTTTGGATGCGCCAGAAGCTGATGCTTTTTTTTCGGCACTGCCGCCGCCAGCTTTAAGGGTTTCACCAACCGCCACCTTCGGTTCTTTGACAGCAAAACCAGATGGGTCAGCAAGTTGCTGCCGTCTTTTCCGCCAAATTCTGATAACGGCAGCGATAACCAGCAGAATGATTCCAACAATTAAAATGTAGTCAATTTTATTCATTTCAAGTGAGTATCGGCGTAAATAATTTTTAATTTAATAACAGTTTTGTTTTTTTTCTGATAAATTAATTAAACATTATTTAAGGGTAGATTTATCATGCGGGAAATAGGTAATGTTCTGATTTCGGATGAAGTCTGGCAGGCCAGATTTGAGTGCAATCTGGAAAAATGTCTCGGCAAATGTTGCCAGTATGGCGACCTTGGTGCCCCGATAAGCGAAGACGAAGAAGCATGCATTAAAAAAAACCTGGCAAATGTTGCCCCGTATCTTGCAAAACAAAACCTGCAACTGCTAAAAGGCGGAATCAGCGAAAAATACAAAGGTAATCTGCACATAAGAGAGATAGCCGAAAATACCCCGTGCCCCCTTGCATTTATTGATACAAAAGGAACAGTTCTTTGCTCTTTGCATAGTTACGCCCTTGAAACCAGCACTCCCCTTCTTGATGTAAAACCTCTCTGGTGCTCACTTTTTCCACTTATTATCAAAAAGACCAGCACCGGTTGGCTTATCAACTGCCATATTCCTGACTTCTGCCGTTCGACAACCAATCCGCCGCCACTGTTGCTGAGCTTCGCCGACATCCTGCAAAGCCTCTTTGGAAAAGAGTGGATAGAGTCAGTCAAGGCAGAATATGCTGCAATCATGCCCCCGGAGAAGAAATAATGGGCCTTAAAGAGTTTCTGGCAAATTATTGGCCATTCAGGATGACCCCTGAACAGCAACTCAAAAAATTAGTTCAGCAACTTGATACCGCTCTTGAAGACCTGAAAATAAAGATGGCCGAATCTATTGCGCAAACATCGGCACTGCAAAAAAAGATTGATCAGATTGATAAAACAGAGCGACAGAACAACGCACAGCATGCCGCCATCAGCGAGTCATTACGCACAGAACAACAGCTAACAGAAACCCTGCAAGGGGTTTACGCCGAACTCAAAGATAAAAAATCGTCAATTGAACTTTCTTGTCAGCAAATTGTTTTAAGGCAGCGAAAAGCCAGCGCCAACAATCTTATGACAAGCATTTATAAAGATTTTGGCTCAAATCTTCAGCTCAATAATTATCTGGAAAAATTAAACAGAGAAAGCTTTAAAATTGAATTTACGGCCGAAAACAACCTTAGAGTTGAGAGCCTGTTAAAAAAGATCGATCAATAAAAATATTCTTTCCAGGCTCCTCTGGTCGGCGCAGAAAAAGACTTTATCGGTTTAGCACCATTTTTTTCACCGAATTTTAACTCATCGTAACGATTAAAATACTCTCGGGCAGCATCAGACTGATCCATTTTTACGAGAATTTCGCCGGCAGATGCATACAGCTCGGCAGCTTCCTTATGCAGTGCAATCAATTCTCTGACCAGCCAGAAAGCTTCTTCGAGATAGCCTTTACTGAGCAGCACTCTGCTTAAAAACCATTTGGCATATTGATGTCTGGGGTTTATGCGCAATGTCCGTCGATATTCTTTTATTGCTTCGTCTTCCATCTGAAGGCTGTAGTAGAGGTTGGCAATACGATAACTCAACTCTGCATTTTCAGGATCTTTGGCGCGCATATCCTTGAGACGGTGAAAATATCTTTCGCGATCTCTTACAATAGATCCTGTTATGCC
>SABV01000182.1 GCA_009928855.1 Erysipelotrichia bacterium
TGAACATTGGCAGCAGCTTGCAGCAGTTGCATGAATTCAGGGGAATCCAGCATTTCCATCATGGCTGCTTTTTCGTCAGATTCAGGCATTGCATCAAGCAGTTTTAGAAGTGAATTCTTGAATTCGCCCGGAGACTCGTTCAGAATTTGCAGATCTTTTGGCGAAAGCCTGTTCAAAACTTCTATCAACGCAGTTTTTTCTTCTGGCGAAAAGGTCGCAAGGAGCTGCTCAAACGCCTGCTGAGCTTTTGTCATTTCCTGGGTTTCAGTATTGTCAACGGTATCATCGGCCAACATTGCAGCGGCAAACTCTTGTGAGTTGTTTTGGGCTGCGTTTTCCATATTAACCATCAGTTTTTCTGAATCCTCAGTTTCTTCGACTGCTTCGACAGAAGCTGTGGCTTCTTTGCTCTCTTCAATCCTGGGCTCTGTAATGTTTGATTTTACATTCTCAATGTCAGCCAGCATGGTTTCTTTGTCAGTATCCGCCGAAACGGATTCTTCAGTTATGGCTTCAGAATCAACATTGCTGCTTTGGCTTGTTTTATGAGATGCTGAAGCTGAAGCTGAAGATTCTTCGCTGAGTTTGCAATCTTCGTGCCTGTCAGCCATATCGCCTTCATCGGCGGTATCTCTGAAATCATTTTTGCCAGCTTTCTCTGCTGTTTCTGCTTTTTCATGCTGTTCAAGTCTGTCAGAATTTTCAGTGCGGGTAGTTGCTCTCGTATCATCTTTTGAATAACTCGATTCAACTTCTTTTCGACTGCTCTGAGAGAGCTGACTTCTGGCCGAGATTGAATGCACAGAGTTTGTGCTGCTGTTCCACTGAGATTTTGTTTCGCTGTTTTTGAATGAATCGCTAAGGTTTGAAGTGTCGCTGATGTCAAATGCCAGGCGGTTCTGCAGTAAACTTACGAATTCATTATTTTCGGAGTTTACCTGTTTTTTGCTGTTGAGATTAACAGAAAGGTCATTGCTGATAATGCCAGAAAGGCCTGCTAAAATTTCACTATTCATGTTTTCACCTCCTTCCTTATTCAACTTTTTATAGTTATCCACTATCTCCATCGTCATAGTTTTAGCGAAGCTTTAGCTTTTTTTATTTTTTTAACAGTTTTGCCGTTCAGACTCGTTTGACCTTAAGGCGACAAGAGGGGTATCTTGTAAACTCAAAAATATTAAGAAAATAGCTGTTCCGTTAAAGGAGTTCGTTTTGAACTATTTTACCTGGCTGTTGTCGGTTGTTTTTCTCTTTAACCCGTTGATAACAATCGCAGAGGAGGTAATCTGGCCTCTTAAAATAGATATTTCGCAAAGCTCCAGCTTTGCTGAATTCCGAGGCATGCGCTTCCACGCTGGTCTTGACCTGCGAACGCAGCAAAAAAACGGTTTTCCGGTGGTGGCTATTGCTGATGGTTTTATATCAAGAGCCAGTGTTCAGTTCAGGGGCTATGGGTATGCCCTTTACATCGACCATCCTGGGCTAAAAGCCAGAGTTGTTTATGGTCATCTCCAGGATTTTTCAGGGCCAATCAAAGAATACATAGATCATAAGCTTAAAAAGATGGGTAAACGGCATGGTATAAATGATTTTTTTCAGTCCGACCGTTTTCCGGTTAAAAAAGGTCAGATAGTCGCTTTGTCTGGCGATAGCGGTATGGGGCCCCCGCACCTGCATTTCGAAATGCGCAGTCTGGCTGACGAGCCGGTCGCCCCGGCCGTATTCGGTTTTCGTCCTGCCGATAATATTTTTCCGACCTTTCATTCGTTTTATCTCGAACCGATGGCGCATGCCACGGTTATTGATGGAAGCTTTCTGTCATCGCGCTATCCTTTAAAAAAGGCTGGTAGAGGCGTTTATTCGCTTGTGTCTACCCCTCAGGTGAGCGGCAGATTTGCTATGCAGGTTGGTATTTCTGATACAAACGGTGCCGGAAATCGTTTCGGTGTCGAAAAAGTAACTCTGAGCGTTAATGACAGACAGATACTGCAAAGAATTTTTCATAAATACACCTATGACGAAAATAGGCAGTGCCCATGGGTTTACGACTATTTTAAATCAAATCAGAAAAACATGGGTTATGTTTACAATCTTTTTAAGTGGCCATTCGACACGTTGCATTTATCCAGCGAAAATGCAAATTGGAGCGGATTTTTGCCAGACAGTGATTTTAAGGCCGGCAAATTTGACTTTATCGTTGCTGCGGCTGATTTTGGCAATAATGCCATAAAGGCCAGCGGAAGTCTTGCAACCGGCAAAACCGATTTTTCACAGCAAATTTCTGCCGAACAGCTCGTTGATTTTGATTTTTCAGAGGTGGTGCAAACTCATTTCAGCGCTATTGCCATTGGTACCCGCAAAAAAACTGCCAGTGCCTTGATGCCCGTAACCGGAAAAATTGCCTGCAAAGACGCTGCCGGAAAAATTGGCGAATTGGAAGCCATTTTGAAGCCGGGACGTGTCGAAATTGCCTTCAGCCATGACAAGAGGTGGCAGGGCGGGGCCTGGTTGGGCGATCGTCGAATATTGCCCGAAACGATTTTGATAGACGCAAAGGGCGGTGAAGTCGTATCAGAAGACGGCGCAAAAGTCTGTTTTCCCAAAAACAGTCTTCATTTTGCCGCATTTGTGGCAATGCGCAAAGTTGATCTGGCACCAATCCCGGGCGGTAACGCAAAACGCGGCTTTTTGAAGCCTTACAGCCCGATCTGGAAACTGACCCCGGATAACCAGGTTTTTGATGCTGAGGCCAGAGTCGAGATACGACCTGAATCCTGCACTGGAAATATGCAGAAGCTTGGCGTCTATAATGTAAGTTCTACAGGCGGATATTCGCATAATGGTGAAAGAATCGAAAACGGCGCTTGTGTTTTTTCTACCAGAACCGGTGGTAGATATGTGATTCTCGAAGATCTGCTTCCTCCCATTATGAGTTATAAAAAACAAATAACTGACTATCACCTCGGAAAATGCTACGTATTCGAGGTTTCTGATCTTGGGAAAGGCGTAGATTACCTGAGTGCTACCGCTGAGATTGATGGCAGCGAAGCCGAGGTTTATTCTGATCCCGATAAGTCTGAAGTGTACGTGGTCAAACCACAAAAAGCAGGGCTGCATAAAATAAATCTCAAGATAAACGATCAGGCTGGTAATACAGCTTCTATAACAATAGCCAGATAATTAAAACCAGTCTTTTGTCTGCCTTTGCAGGGCAAACGCATTAAATTCATGGCTTCAGTTTTCTGTCATTCTCACGAAGCCTGTGCCAGCAAAAGCGGGTAGCGAAAATCTCGTCTGATTGCAAGTTCAGTATGTTTGGGCGCGATCGCCACCTCTGCTTCGAAAAGCGCTTGACCGTTTTTGTTGATATGTGTTAAAAGATTGCGTTTGTGTTGTACACCAGAATAAGAATTAGAGATAAACACTTTCTTTGAGGAGTTTTCATTGAAAATGAAACGGATAGGTTTTTTGCTGCTTTCCTTTTTATTGTTGTTTTCCCCTTGTTTTGCTCAGGAACCGGAAGATTCAGGAGTAAGATTTTCTGATCTGTATGGCGAAGTCAGTGTTCGACCAAACGCAGAAGATGATGATGCCTACGAGTATGCTGAGCTGGATATGATCCTCAAGGTGAACGACAGAATTCGCACCAAAGAAGAATCAGGCGCAATTCTCAGTCTTACCGATATGAGCACTTTTGTTGTTAAACCCGAAAGTATAATCGTTTTGTCAGCTCCTACCGGCAAAGAGAGCAAGATTCAGCTGCTGGCCGGTAACATCTGGGTGAACGTTAAAAAGATGGTTGCTGATGGCACCATGGAAGTGGAAATGAGCCAGGCAGTCGCCGGCATCAAGGGCACTAATATTACCTGCTCGACAAACAGAGAAGGCACCGAAGACCGCATTCAGGTTCTGCGCGGCCACGCCGAAGTTTTGATCAGAGAGAGCAAAGAGAAGGTTGAAGTCAGAGAAGGCGAAGAACTGATCGTAAAAACCGGCGGTAAAACAGAAAAAGTCGAAATCGACGTTGGAGCCCAGCAGAAACTCTGGGAAGACGCGACTTCACGCATGGGTGAAGCGATTCAGCTTGACGAAGTTCCGGAGATTCTCAAAGGTATTCTTGATGCCGAATCAAGTGAATTTGCACGCTTGAACGAAATTTTCATGCGATTGATGGCTCTAGAGTCTGTTGAGGCAGCTGAAGCGCTTGAACTGCAGCGCGATGCTGAGCGCTTTGTAGGCGTTTTGCTTGAAGACGCCATGATTCTTGGTTCAACCCGCAGAAAAATAGATACAGCTTTGCAGACTCCCGGTATTACCGCCGAAGAAAGAGTGCGATTAGCTTCGCTCATGAAGAATATTGCGGCGGTTGTTGCCAGACAGCAGACCTACCAGGCCGAAATAACTAAAATCATGCGCTATGAATTCAAACTTTCTGCTCTGATCGAAGAACTGGGTGCAGAGCTCGAAATGTTGCGCACAGAACTGGCTCAGGCTGTTGCCGATGTTGATGCAGTAAAAGCAGTGTTGTCTGCTAACCCCACCGGTCAGTCTCAAGACTGGTTTATGGACGCTTCAGAAGTGTGCGCACTCGCGTTGAGCGCGCTTGATGAACTTTCTGTAAAAACTTCAGATCTTCTCACTGCCAACCCGACCTCTGTTGAGTTGCAGGCAATGGTTAAGCAGATTTCTGACCAGCGCAATTCTATTGCAACCATGATTAAATCATTGAGTATTGTAGAAATCGATAGCTCGACCATTATCGAAATGTCACAGATCGAAGATCTCCTTTCTAACCAGATGGTAGTGCTTCAGGCTGAAATTTCTGCTTATAACACCATCAGTGGTTATGATGAAGGTGAACGTCGCCTCAAATCTTCGCTTCAGATCATGAACAGCTATGCGAAAGTCAGACGACTCTATGTTAATGCTCAGCGCCTTTACGAAACTACAATGAAGGCAACCTCAGCATCAGCCTATCGCACCAGCGAACAGGAAGAACTCGAGAATACCTGGCAGAATATCAGCGATACTTTTCAGCAGCTTGGCATAGTTGCTGACGAACTGCAGTCGAATATCCAGGATCTCGAAAGCCAGCTGAGCACCTTCTTGAAATAAGGCTACCCAAAGGAAATAAACTATGAAAAGAAATACCATCGCACTTATTCTTCTCGCAGTAATAGTTCTGGGCAGCCCCCTGTTTGCCCTTTCTCTCGCCAGCAGCAAAGCTCTTGATGCTTTCAGACGCTACGAACCAGATTTCTCTAATTCACAGCGTCGCCTTGAAGAGCTTGACAGGCGTATAATAAATCTCGCGATAGATCCCGACAGCTCACGCATGGTTGAAATCAAAGATGAAGCCGATGAGATCATGGAAAGAGTCCAGAGACGCTATGACCTCATGGAAGACCTTTTTACCAGCGTATCCGGTGATTACCCGGCAGACCGCACTGAGCTGTTCGACGGATTTTCCAGAATAGACGACATGTATCGTGAAATCAGAGATTTTCATATGCAGAAGTTTACTTATCGAGGGCAAAAAGAGGCTTCTTCTACGGCAGACGTGCAAAAATCGGCAACAATAGACTCTAAAGACTCTAGCAGGCCTGTTGCCGTCGAAACGGCAAAAACTGCCGACTCTGACGCTTCTGTGCAGAATGTGGCAACTGCTTCTCTGGCAGCGCCTGCAAAGAAAGAATCCAAGGTAGACGTGAGTGGCGTTCTCAAGCTCGACTTCAGAAATCGCAACGAAGTTTATCGCACTCAGAGCAGAACAGCACCTTTTACGCTAAATGAAACAGCCCTGCCGAATAACCTCAGCCAGGCAAAATTGTCATTAACCTATAAATTCGACGATGATCGTCAGCTGTTTGTCGAAGATAGATTTCTCAAACGTAAAAGAAACGAGCCGGTTCACGAAAATTACCTGACTCTGGCTTATCTCTGGAAAGTATCCAAAGAGCGTGCCTGGACGTTTAAAAACACCCTGCAGCATTCATGGTACCCAGATAACTCAACCAAAGATTATCGCAACAACCTGGCTGAAGTGTTTTATAACGAACGATGGAGCAAACGCGAAAGATTGGCAAATATTGGTTATCAGACCAGGTTTTATCCGCAATACTCCCGTTCCGATTTCCATCAACTGAATTTTGGCGATCAAGAAACCTGGTTTAGAAAAGATGGCAACCTGTTTATTGAATCAAAGAGCAATTGGCGCCGTTACCGCAACGTTAACGACCTTGATTACGACAACTTTAATCTTTATGGTGAATACAGCCGCAGCTATAAGGGCAATAAAGCAGAATTGATGTTGTCAAACACTTTTGATCGACGCCTTTACGACAGAGAATCAGTGAATCTTTATCGTACCAGCTACTATGATAACTATTTCAGAGCAACTTATGATCTGCCGGTTCATGAGCAGCTCTCATACAGTTTCGAAGGTCAGCATCAGAAGCGCAACTATGGTGCAGACGAACCCAGAGGTTATTCTGAGCTTAATCTGTTTGGTGCTGCCAAGTTTAAAATAGACAAAGATAGTCGTGCGCAGGCTGATTATCGCTATGTCTATAATGATGAAAACACCAGAATGCGCGCTCATAAAAACCATAAATTCCACGGCATGTGGCAGAAGAGCTATAGCAAAGACTTTAAGGTTCGCGTTGATGATACTTTGCATTTGAGAAGAACCGTTGTGGGCGAAGTCATGGATTTTAGAGAAAATGCTTTTAGCGCAAAACTTTCTTGGCGCCTCAAAAATTCTATGGACTTGACCTGGAACAATGAATATCTCAACAGAATCTATGACGAAATATTCTATCGTGACTATAAATATCTGCTCTCTGGCTTGAATCTGGCTTATGCTGAAGTCGGCAAATATGACTGGAAAGTATCTCAGAGCTGGAGAAAATTCTCTTTCCGCAACGGCAACAATATCAGCACCGGTTGGGATGGCGAATCACAGCCGATAACCGAACTCCGATACAACTATGTCATTCAGCAAGACCTCAAATTGAGACTGAGCGCCTCCTGGGAAAAATCTTATTATCGCTCATTTGATTCACTTTCACAGGAACTGCTCTGGGATTTCACCAGACCGATGACAATCACTGAGTTCTTTGGTGGCCTTGAATACACATTCTGATGAATTGTATTCATAGCATAAAGTGTGAGGTAATAAAAAATGACTAAAACAAGATTTCTTGCTGCGATATTGATGATTTCGTTTCTGGCCTTGATTGGCTGTTCTGGGGGGGGCGGTTCTCCCACTGCCATAGAAAAAGATGTGACTGGTATTACCGCGACCCTCAACAGGTTTGCCGAGTCTCTTAAAGCCTCTGGTTCAGACGGC
>SABV01000183.1 GCA_009928855.1 Erysipelotrichia bacterium
ACCAGCTACGAAGAGGCGATGGAACTGTTCGAATACTACAAAGACTATCTGCTGTGCGTCATCTCTGACGTAAAATACAAAAAAGAAGGGGTTCTCGACGATCAGGCCGGTCTTAAGCTGGCAAAGCGCCTTAAAGAGCTGCAACCAGATCTGCCGATTTTGCTCCAGTCGTCAGAACCCGATATCGAGGTTGCTGCAAATCGTCTGGGAGCATCGTTTTTGCACAAAGAATCACAGTTTATCTCGAAGCGTCTCTCAAAGTTTTTTTATCGCAATCTCGGTTTTGGCGACTTTGTTTTTAGAAACGCGCAAGGCCAAGAGATCACACGCGCTCGAACCATGGCAGACTTTCGCAACTGTCTGCGAATTGTTCCGCCGGAATCGATCGAATATCACGCCAGTCGCAACCACTTTTCGACGTGGCTGCTTGCCAGGGGCGAGGTGCAGACAGCCAAGGTCGTTTCGCGTATTCACGTCAACGAATTTGACGAAGTCGAGTCTCTGCGAGACTTTTTGATCAACATGGGCAACTGGGTTTTTAGAATGAAAACCCGCGGTAAGGTTATTTCGTTCGACAAGTCTTTTATCGGTGAGAACCGTCACCACATAAGCAAGCTTGCTGAAGGCGCCATCGGCGGCAAGGGGCTTGGTATTGCCTTTATGAACTACCTGCTCTACAACTCGTCGATGCTCGAATCTGTGCCTGACATCGTAATTCGTATTCCGGAAACCTTCATCATTGGTGTTGATGAGTTCAGCAACTTCATCAGCATCAACGATCTTGCTGATTTTGTGGTTTCTGAGCGAAATTACGAAAATCTTAAGCGCAGATTTCTTGACAGCCGCCTTTCAGAAAAGATTCTGAACCGCCTGAGGCTTGTGTTGCAGAAGGTTACATACCCGCTGGCAGTTAGATCTTCGGGCGTTCTTGAAGATTCTGTTTCGCACTCAATGTCGGGGTTATATGAAACTTTTTTCATTCCGAATAATCACCCTGATCCCGAAGTGCGCCTCAAACAGCTCGAAGAAGCTATAAAGCTTGTGTATGCCTCAGTGTATTCAGGCGAAGCACGCGAATATTATGATGCCATTCATTACAATATCGAAGAAGAAAAAATGGCCGTCGTCATACAGCAGATTGTTGGACGTCGCCACGGCACGCGCTTTTACCCCCTTATTTCGGGTGTTGGGCAATCTTATAACTATTATCCGTTTTCTTACATCAGTCCTGAAGACGGTGTGGGAATGCTGGTTCTTGGGCTTGGGCGGCATGTCGTCGGAGGTGAGCCCTCTTTTCGGTTCTGCCCCAATTATCCGAAGCTCGAAATTCTGACACCTGAAGAGCTTATTAAAAATTCGCAACGCCGTTTTTCTGCTCTGGATCTAGAACGCAACACCGTGAATCTCTTTGCCGGTGAAGATGCGACCCTCGTTAAGCTCGATATCAAAGTTGCCGAAGAAGACGGCACTCTGAAAGAAATAGCCTCCACCTGGAACCACAACGATCAGCGCCTCAACCCGGGCATTCAGGAAAAGGGATTGCGGGTATTGAATTTTGCCAATATTTTGCAATACGAGACCTACCCCCTTGCCAGAGCGATGAAACATATTCTGGATGTGGCAGAAGAGGCTCTTGAAGCTCCTGTAGAGATAGAATTCGCGGTTGACGTCGACACTGATGGCTCGCAAAGCCCGGTCTTTTACCTGTTGCAGCTCAAGCACATGCTTCGCGATTCCGAAGAATGCAATATTGACAAAACAGCGATCAAGAACGAAGAATTGATGCTTTATGCTGACGCCGGCATGGGCAACGGAAAAGTGGAAGAAATCACAGATGTTGTGTGGATAGACCCCGATTTGTTCGACAAATCATGCACAGAAGAAATGGCGCTTGAAGTTGAAGCTTTGAATTTAAAGCTCAAGGCGGCAGGCCGCAAATATATTCTGCTTGGGCCTGGCAGGTGGGGCACCCGCGACCGTTGGCTTGGCATACCGGTAACATGGCCGCAGACATCTTGTGCCAAGGTCATTGTCGAGTATTCTCTCGAAGGCTTCAGGGTTGATGCTTCGATGGGTTCGCACTTTTTTCATAATGTAACTACCATGAATATTGGTTATTTCTCGGTGAGGCAAGATTCCGGCGGCGGTTTCATCGACTGGAACTGGTTGCGTGAGCAGCCGGCCGAAACGCGAATGAAATACTTTACCCACACTCGCTCGCAAACAAGCCTGGGAGTTCTTATGGATGGTCGCAAAGGGGTTTTTATTATTTATAAAGACCACGAAGACTCGAAGCATGTTGAGTCGCACGAAGTTACAATCGATAATGTAAAAGGGGTGTTCTGATTTTTTGATGTTGCCTGATATTGCTTATTTCTCGGTCTCTCAGGTAAACTATGCCGGTGATTATTCCGATGGTGGTTTTACCCCATGGAGATAAAATGACTTCTGAGCTGCTTAAAAACCGTTACGAATTTACCCGCGATGGCAAGGCCATAATAGATATAAGCGTTGAATCGATCAATGACCTGTTCAACAGCTTTGATAAAAAGGCTACGTTTACAAAGCGCGAACTTGATCAGGATTTTGCCGAGTATGTGGTAGACTGCGTCAAAGAGATCGGCGACAACGGTTTTATCGTCAGAATCATTGTTGACCGTGAGTATAACATGCTCCAGGAAAACATTTTACGCAAGGCAATGGTAAACTTTTTTTCTTATCTGCATGATGTAGAACTGCGAAATTTGCGCAGAGAATTTAGAAAATTTTCTTTGTTGATGCTTCTGGGCATTTTGCTTATGTTCGTTGTTTCAACTTACAAACTGCCTGATACCCCTGAAATCGAGATGTGGAAAAAAATTCTGCAGGAAGGTGTCATTATCGCAGCGTGGGTCGCCTTCTGGGAGGCTTTTACTTCGCTGATTTTCGGCTGGAGCCCGTTTTATCAAAAAAGCGGCATTTATGGCAAAATTGTTGCAGCCGAAGTTCGTGTGATAAACAACCTGGGCCGCATCGAACTTTAACAGAAAGCAGGAAAACTCGATTTATGGCAAAGGCTATGGTAAGGCAGATTTTTATCGCTTCGCAGAATGGGGCAAAACCTGTTGAACTGCGTGAAGTCGAAGCGGTGCAATTTTCCGGGCTGCTCGGTGACCGTTACTTTAAGCACTGTGATACTTTTCCCGGAAACATTAACGCAATAACCCTGCAGTCTATAGAACAGGTTGAAGCATGCAATACGGCGCTTGGCACGCGTTTTGCCCCGGCCGATTTTCGTCGCAATATCATCACGCAGGGTATAGATCTTAACAGCCTGGTTGGCTGTGAATTCTCTATTGGCGAAGTGCTGTTGAGGGGTTATGAGCTTTGCCAGCCATGCCGGTATATTACAGAGCTTCTTAATGCTGATTTGTTAAATGGTCTTGCTGACCGTGGCGGCTTAAGAGCAGAGATTCTCAGTGGCGGGCTGATTAAAAAAGATTCTGAAATACACCTTTGCCAGACAACAGAAAGTGATTGAAATATGCAATTCTATATAGATTTTGTAACGGCAAACCCTTTAACGTCGGCGATGCTTCAGTTTGCTATTCTCGGCACTCTAGGCGATGTTATTGCCAAATGGATAATAGAAAAGAAGGTGTCGGCTCCATTCGGTCTTGCCGTGCTGGCGCAGAAAATGGCTGAATGGGCTCTGCTGGCGGTAATGATCAAATATGCATTTGTCGGCTTCAATGGCTTTGTCGATTCGCTGGTTCAGCACGGCATGTTGCCAGAACTCGGGCTATGGGGTAGAGCGTTGGCAGTTTCGACCTCTATGAATCTACAGTTTGGGCCTTTTTTAGTGTTAATGCACAGATTGCTCGACAACCTCGTTGCCCGCCAGAAAAACTGGGCAAACATCGACAAGGGATTTATGTCTTTGCTATGGTTCTGGATACCGGCGCACACAGTCACGTTCAGTCTGGCAAAGCCATATCAGATCGGACTGGCAGCGATCTGGTCGGTTGCGCTTGGCGTTATTCTCGGCTTCTACAACCGCAAAAAGGCCTAAGATTATCGCGGAGGTCTTATTTCATCATACCCGGCCAGAAATTCAGGATTTTTAGGGTATAGAACGCTTCTTAGGCCATTCAGATGTCTTGGAGCACCACCCTGTGCTATTTTGCGGCATACTTCTTCTTCATCTTCTACCCATGCGCCACCAATGACATCAACGCCAAAGTCGAACAGGGCCGAACTAAGAGGCACTGATGGCCCGACAACTATGAAGATTGCCCCCGGTTTTTTAAGCGCCAGAAGGCCTTCGATAGTGTCATTCAGGCAGGTGACACCTGTCATGGCGACAACATCGGCCTGAGGAATAATTTTTACGGCGTCTTCGGCCGGGCAGTCGCCCTCTTGTGGGCGCTTTTCAAGAATTGAAAAAGAAGACGCCACGTTTTTTATATTCTCCATGTGCGGAAAATGACCTATTACTGCAACTTTTTTGCCTGCTCCAAGCCTTGCAGCAAGCTCTAGGGCATTACCCGTAAAATATTTTTTTCCATCGAGAGGCAGAGCACCGTTAATGCCGGCAATTGCAAACGAGCGTTCGATGCCTTGCAGAGAGTCGGTCCATGACATTACTTTTTTCAGACCGAGGGTTTCGATTTCGCCCATGTGAGATACCGGCAGATTAACTTTGAACTCGAATACCCGGTCGTCGCTGAGAGTCATGCTAAGCCCCAGACGTTTTGATTTAACAGCTGTCATAAAGGCAAAAGAGGCGACTCTCTGGAGTGGAATAGAATAGAATTCTGCCGGGATAGTGGATTTAACAGCGTCAAGTATTAAAGACATGTATAAAAGTCCTTTGCCTGTTATTAAAATGCTAAACAGTAGTATTAGATATTATCTGATAATGCTATTAAACGTAGAATGAAAAATCAAGCAGTTATTTTTCTTGATACTACTTTGCGTGCGTGTTATTTTATAACAAAGCTGTAGAAGGATACCAATAATGGGTGAATTAAATAAACTCCTGAATTTAAAAGAAGTTTCTCAGATTTTGAACATCAACACCGAGGTTCTCAGGCGCTGGCTACGCACCGGAAAACTTTCCGGGGTCAAGGTTGGCAGCGACTGGCGGGTTAACCCCGATGCGCTTCAGCCCTTTTTAAACCCTGACGGAAAAGCTTCTGCGCCGACGAAACCTTCAGACAACCCGCAAAAAATGTGTTTTCGTTTTCCTAAGTGGCTTGAGTTTTCGGGTTTGCCGGCTTTCTTTAACCAGAAATACGGGCCCGAAGCCTGGCCTGTTTTTAAAAAACTTATCGAACTTGATTTTGAACTCGGCAAGCCGACTGACCGCATGATCAGGTTTACCTATGAAGAACTCTCAGAAAGAGTTGGGTATAAAGAAGATAAAATAAGAGCAATAGTGGCAACTCTTGATAAGGTTGGCTATATAGAGCTTCACCAGAAAAACAGCACCTGCTGTTTTATGATTGTGACGCCGATAAAAACGCCCAAGCTTATTCTTGATATTCCTTATGAAAAAGGCGGCGTCAGGGGCGCACCCGGTGATGCCCTCAAAAACTCATGTCTGCGCCGATTCCTTGAATCTGACGTATCAGAATAACTTTAAAAAATAACAGCTTCGCATAAAAAAATGGCGCTCCCAATCGGGAACGCCATTTTTTTATGCTCGTTATGCTCGTGAAGTTCAGGGTATGTAGTTTACATACAGTTCAAGGTCAAGAGGTTCTTTGGGGTGTGGCGTTGCACTCTGGTGCCCCAATGCCACCAGGGCTTCAAGGCGTATATCTTCGAGCTTCAGAATTGATTCAATTTCGGCTCTGGCTACCAGTGCACCCGAAACCCAGCAGGAACCAAGCCCTTCTTCGGTGGCTGACAGCAACATATTCTGGATCATAGCCCCCATAGCCTGCAGTTCGGGGTAGCGCCGCCATTTGCATATTTGTTCTTTCGAGATGTTTGACTCGGCGAGCAAATCAAAAATGGGCGCGGTATAAGGTTTTGAGCAAATGGCCAATACAACCGGCGCATTGGCAAAGATGCTCGAAAACAGTTTTATTTTTTGCAAAGTTGGCTTCTGCTCTGGCGAAACATTCGGAAACATCATATCGAGCTTCTCATTGACAGCAGCACGCATTTGTTGGATAACTTCACCATTTGTTATAACGGTTATCACCCAGGGTGTTGAGTTATTAGGGCTTGGTGCAGCGAGCCCCGACTGGAGAATTTTTTCAAGAACAGCCTGTCTTACGGGTTCTTGGCTAAACTGCCGTACGGTGCGTCTTGAATATACAAGTTCAGAAAATTCCATCTAGGTCCTCCGGGTTTATATATAAGCGATGATACCAGCTTTTGCACCGTTGAGCAAAGTTTTATTACGAATTTATGCTTTTAAAAAAGTCAGTAGCGACTTGCGGCTGCTTTCAAAGCGCTGTTTGATATCTGCTGAAAACGGAACCGCGAAAGGGATCTGTGCTGTGTCACTTACGAAGCGTATTGCAGCAATGTTATTGTTTTGCGGCAATAATGCCTGTATAAAGAAAAAACTTTCCATGTCAACAATTGCCGCACCGGTTTCAAAAAAAAGACTTTCGCGCTTTTCTTTGCTTAATATCGGTTCATCGACAGTTATCTGAGCGGCAACGGGCAGACCGCTCATGGCATTTATCCGCAATTTTTGCTGCTTATACTGCACTGGAGTGCATACGAAAATTTGCCCGACATCGAGCGCTGGATCAAGCGCACCGGCTGCGCCGAATAATATTATTTTTTTGTAATCAGACAATCCGGTTAATGTAGACAGAAACTTTAGCATAGGGGCTTTGCCGGCGCTGTTCCAGGTAAGTATGCTGCCGCAGGCAAACTGCCAGGTGTTAGTGCCCACAGAGCGGCAGCCCTGAATAATGGCGGCGAGCAGTTTTGCTTCAGCCTTGAACGGGCATAAGATAAGAGTCTGGTTATCCGGCATTTTTTAATGTGTTGTCAAGCAGCTGTCTGAGGTCAGCGCCGTTAAATTGCCTTTTTTTAAGGCGTTCCCATACTTCGGGAGTTTCCATGCACATGTAAATGGCGGTGTTTTTAAAATAGCGGCTGAGCCCCTCATTGGCAAAACGGTAAATTTCTTCTCTAAATGGCCTGAAATACCTGATCTTGCCATCGGCAGAGGGGTAAAATTCTTCGGCGAAAATACCGGTGTCGGGGTGGTATTTTTCGACGTATTCCTGAAATCCTTTAGGAAAACGGAAGGTTCCGAGCGATATCCAGTTGATTTTGAGCCCCTGCAGGTGGTGGTGCATCAGCGCGAATACTTCAGAATATTTT
>SABV01000644.1 GCA_009928855.1 Erysipelotrichia bacterium
AAACGCCCACCGTCAATGAAGCAAAAACAATAACCCGCCACCACTAAATACTCTGCTGATAAAGGACTGCTCAAGATTTTTTACAAAAATTTCTGATAGATGTTAGAATTTGCTGTTCAGAAAAACATAGAAAGACCCTCAGATGAGCAATAATCCGATTCACGATCTTAGAGCCGATGATCTTGGCAGGTTTGTGCTTGATCTTGAGACCCCGGTTGAAAAGACTGTTGGCCGCATGTTCGGCTGCTTCAGCAAAATTGCAGTCGTTGTGGCGTCATTTATGCTGTTAAGTTTGCTTTCGAGCGATTTGGGTCTGCTGTCAAAGCTTGCCCATATTGTTGGGCTGGTCGTGGTAGTCGGTTTTTTTCGGCAGTGCCAAAAAAATATTGACTGTTACTACGTTCTAGATAATGTCGGTGGGCAACTGCTCTATCATTTTTCGGCAATCATGATTGTTTCAGAAGACCCGGTCGCCAACCTCGAAGATGTCGTCGGTGTCGGGGTCACCTGCGGTGGTGGCCGGGCCTGGGCGCTCGTCTTCTGTCACGCCGATGGTAGAATTATCAGGGTGAGCGATTTTGTTGAAACCCCTGAAAAACTAAATTCACTTGCAGAAAGTGTTTCTGAGCTGATAAAAGTGCCATGTCTTCCTGCCAGAGCTAATGAGAGGCAGGTAATTGTTGTTGAAAATGGCAGCATGAAGAGCAAGATTGATGATGCATTGATATCTTCAGTGAGCAGGGAAAAGGCTGCCGGTTGTCTGATGAGCCTTTTCGTATTGCCCTATGCCTTTTATCCGGCTCTGATAATGCTAATGCTCCCGCTTATGATCATTGCCAACGCCGGAACCGGGCGAACCATCGCTTATTATTCCGGGCACAAAAGTTATGGCGTGGTCATGCCCGGTCAGGGTGAGGATGCGGCCACGCAGCAGCAACAGCCTCAGTCCGTGCCTGCAAATGCGCCCGGGCGTATGCAGAAGTCTGCCGAAAAAAATGCCGAAAGCGCTTTTTTGCGATTCAAGGAAGTTACCGTTGAAGATGGTTCCATTGGCACGATTATCGCCGGCCGCGGAATTATCGGTATTGTCGAAATTGGCGAAGAAATGCAGCAGGTTCTGCCCCGTTTCGAAAGGCCGGTTCCCGAAATTAAAATGCCCGCAGAAGTTCTGCCGGGCAAAAAGAAAAGGGGCTACGCCCCGGTTCCCGAATTCAGGGATTATATGTTTGACAGGGCCTTGTCTATTGTCTTCAAAGCAGGCAAAAACGGGGTTATGCGTGTTGCCCGCATCGAAATCTTCTGTGGCAAAACGCTGCCTTATATAACCCCTGATAATTCGGGGTTTGGTGCCAGCGCTGCCAAGGTTTACGGCCTGGGTGACGGAAAAG
>SABV01000645.1 GCA_009928855.1 Erysipelotrichia bacterium
GATGCAGAATTGAAGAGTATCGGCGAACAGGCTTCTGTCAGCCAACTGCAGCCCGTGTGTACCGAAAAAGATTTTTGCAAAATTTCACCGGATATTGCTGAAAAGCTTAATGTTGCAGTATTGCGCATCAGAACAGTGCCTTCATCTGACAGAACATTCTCAGAAGAACTTGCCGCTCACAATATTTTGCTCGCTCCATGAAGGCACGTTGAACGCATATTTTTCTACCGCAATACAGTTGCGCCGGGTTTAACTCTGACGAGAAATGCAGCCTGACCACACTCTTATAGAACAAATTGGCAGGTTATTTTTTATGGTTCCTGTAAGCAGCTATAGTACTTGTCAGAACCACATGAAAAACTTATAATTAAAAAATCTTCTTGTGGAGTAATTTATGAAAAAGAGTTTCAGGTCAGGGTTGTTGTTGGGTTTATTCCTTTGCCTGCTCTGTGTTGTGTCTTCCTATGCTGCGGTGCCATATCGTCCTGTTCCTGATAACCGCAGTCTTTCGCAGATTTTTGCTGATATCAAGGTTGACGGTCGTTTTGAGCAGACCAGAGTGCGTCTGATTACAGCCAACGACGAAGCCTGGTACAGCCGCTGGAAAATGATCGAAGACGCCAGAGATACTATAGACTGCACTTATTATATAGTAGACAAAGATATTTTTGGTCAGGCCTTTGTCGGACTCCTGCTCAAAAAAGCACGCCTTGGTCTCAAGATTCGTCTTATGATCGATGGGCGCGTTTATCGTATGCCCTATATGAGCAAAATGCCCGATAAAATAGAAGAACTGGCTGCTTTTCCGAATGTTGAAATAAAGCTCTATAACTCAGTTAGCAAGTCGCTGCTTTCGGCCTTTTTTGACCTTAAAAAGATTGTGGCTTCTAATCATGACAAGATCATCATTTGTGATGGTTATACCACGATCATTGGTGGCCGTAACATTGGCGCTGATTATTTTGCTCAAAACGGCGAAAATGACGTCGTTTATAACGATTCAGACGTTCTTATGCAGGGTGAGCATGTTGCCGTTCAGCTGAAAAAGGCTTTTGACGACGAATGGAATAATCTGAAAAACCTGGTGGTTAAAGCAGATGCCCTTAATTTTAAAGACCAGCTGGCAACGGTAGATCTCGCCTATCGTGTTATGAGCCGTTATATGCAGGGCAGGGGTTTGTTTGATCCTGACAGATCGAGTCTTTCAGATCCCCTTAAAAAAGAAATGATCGCGATGAATAAAGAGATTTCTGCCTATAAAAATATCAGCACCTATGCTTCTTTTAGCCTGTTCAGGGGCGAACGAATAAAACCGGTAAAGATTCTCGATAAGCATTCGTATCTTGGTTCTTTAAACGGTATCACACCGTCTTTGATAAAAATGAT
>SABV01000646.1 GCA_009928855.1 Erysipelotrichia bacterium
ACCATGAAAAACCCGATTATCAGTTACTTTCCCGGTGGAATTAGAAATGTAACTAAGCAATTCAGAATCAGTATTGAAAAATTGCACTCTGGAATCGTTTCTTGCCAAGACTGGATTGAACCAACAGAAAAAACCAGAGATGCTTACTTGAAATATGGCAAGAGTCCAGAATATAAGGCGATTAGAAACAATCTGCCATACGTGACCCCTGATGGAGTCTGGAGCGATAGAACCAAAACGGGCAAACTGTTAAAGGCTTCTAATCTCATTCAGGTTGACATTGACGGGCTTGACTCTGCGACCTTGCAAACAACCAGACAGATTATGGTTAGTGACAGTCACACGATGCTATTGTTTGTCTCACCGAGTGGCGCAGGGCTTAAAGCCTTCGTTTATTGTGAAAACTTTTCCCTTAGCAGGGGGGAGCTAATTAGATACTACAAGCAATTCGGTATCGTTCTCGATGAATCGACATTGCATGATAAAGCGGCGGCTTTTGTCTGCCACGATAGCAGATGTTTTCTTAACTTAAATGCTGAACCGTTTGTTCTTAATGAAACAGCCCCTACGCTAAGGAAAAAAGTATCTAGTCCTATCGTCCTGGGTGCATGTTCGACAGCTTCAGAATCAGCGGCATTTTGCAAATCAGCTATCGAAAAAAGAGCCAGAGAAGTAGCAGAAGCCCCACAACACGCAGGAACGACAACATTAAATCGTTGCGCTTTTTGTCTGGGAATGTTTGCCGATGCTGGATTATCGAAGGCAGCAGCAGAACAGGCGCTTAGAGAAGCCTATCTGAATCGACCCTACAAAAAACATACTGAATCTGAATTTATTAAATCATTCAATGGCGGCTGGGAGGCTGGACGCAGCAAACCATTAACTATTGATAAACCGAGCCAGCAGGCGAAAGCAGCGAAATAAAACCATGTTTTTGTATTGGCTTATTTCGTCTTGTACTTTTTTCCGTTGCGCGGGGCTTATAGCCTCAGTTCTAGACACAATCAGGAGTTATTAGAATGACCATCAAACAGCATAATCAGGACGACATGGAAACCATCAACAAAATCAGGGAATGTGAAAATCTTTCTACTGAAATTATCGCGCGGTTGCGAGCTGCAAAAGCTGAACAGGGCGAAATATGGCATATAGAGAAACTTAACATCGACCTTGACCGCGATGGATTGCGGAAATCAAAAGAAAATCTTGATCGGCGCGATGCAGAAACACAGAAGCAGAAAGAAAGCTGGAAGCAGTCGAATAGACCGAGAACACCTGAAGAACTCCAGCGGGATATTATCGCAATCCGGGCAAGCAAAAAGAAGAATCACTAATCAGAAACAGCGGTGGCGGCAGGTTTTGCCGTCATCGTTTCCCCTGCAAGAG
>SABV01000647.1 GCA_009928855.1 Erysipelotrichia bacterium
ACGTATGAGGCATGATTTAGCGCGTTCAATCGCGGCTGATGATACAGAGGCCTTCGAGATGATGAGCGCTATTGATGCGCTCAGATTGGCGCTTGCTGACGCTGGTTACAGACCGAGGTAGAACATGAAAAATTGCACGTTATTTTCACGCTTAACAAAAGACTATGATACAGGCGCGGCGCTGGTGGTTCTGGAGAACTTGCCATTCTACAAAAATGCGACTATGACACCAATTCAGCTAAGACGGCTTGCAGCTAAGTTGATAACTATTGCAGATGAGGCAGGCAAGGACGATGCAGGAGAGTTTAAAGACGGCGCAACGATGGAACAGTATTACCAGATAAGCAGTTACCATGATACAGAAATTTTTTGTGATGGTGATGCTGAAGATGAAACAGAGTAAGTTTAAAGTCAATGATAACCCTTCTCGACAGCGTTTAAGGCGTTGAGATTGCGTTGTATACTGACTTGAAAATAGTTGTGAAAAACCTTTGACTCCAAGGGTTCTAAATTGGTATACCTATCTAATGCAAAAGAAATTTATCAAAACATAATTTCTAGCGGTATTATAAGTAAAAAAAAGACCGCCGAAGAAGTCTAACGACTTGCCACCGACAGTCCGTTTTTATAAAAGTCTAGCACCTTTAATAATAAATGAACTACCGATAACTGGCAAGCAAAATTTAAAGGCTTCTAGGTGAATCTTTTCAAATTCAATCTAGGAGCTTTTTTCATGGAAAAATTTCACAGCATTAAAGACATTGCTTCTCTGCTTGGCTTGCACGTTTCCACGGTATGGCGATACGTCCAAGATGGACGGCTACCAGCTTTCAAGATCGGCGGCTTTACCTATCGCATTACAGATAAAGCACTCCAGCGATTTATTGCCGATTCTCAGTATGTGGAGGTTGCAGCAAAGTGAACAGAAACAAAAAAGCCACGGCGGGAACCGTGACTAGCAATACAAATTTACAGAATAATTCTACCATAGACAGCGATACAAAGCAAGCCACAGCCGATGTTTTTGGAGCCTGGGGAGGCTTTTCCGAAAAGCTATATCAGCCCAGACCGCCTATTGAATATATTTATCAAGACCTTATACCCAAAGGTTTACCAGGCGGATTATTCGCCAGCGGTGGCACTGGGAAAACATTTTTTTGTTTACAGCAAAATCTTTACGGTGCAGCCGGACTACCCTTTGGAGAATTAATACCAACAAAGCCATTGAAAACGGTATTCTTTTGCGCCGAAGATCAGGAGCGCTTTTTATTACATCGAGCAGAGGGAATACTAGACTCTGACCCAGCTTTAAAGGCGCGGCTAGACTTAATAAAAGAAAATTCTCACATTCAAAGCCTGGCGGGATTCGATACAAATTTTCTGA
>SABV01000648.1 GCA_009928855.1 Erysipelotrichia bacterium
AGATGTGACGCAAGCAAAAGCATACCAGCGATAAAAGTCGTGGGTAACCCAATAACTACAGCATAGCAGGCCATTTTTTCACGCGCATCGTCAAACAGGGTTCTACTGGAAAAATCGCCGAGAATTCGCCGCAGACAAAACAGATAACTCAGAATAAAAGCGACAGCGAAGCATGCCTCACCAACAAAAGCCAGCGAAACATGCAAATGCAGCCAGTAAGACTGTAAAGCAGGAATCAGGGGTCTGACATCAGCCGAAAAAAGCGAGCCAAGACCGATCATAAGAACGGCACCGACAGAGCTTCCGGCTTCAAGCAGTGGCAACGGCTGAGAACTAGTAAACAGAGAGCCCGCAAGCACGATAAACGTCGATAAGGTTGCCAGCGACTCATACATATTCGAAAGCGGCGGATGACCGGCGCTGTACCAGCGCATTCCCAGAGCACAAAAAGCAAGCGCCATGCCGACCCAGTTTACGCAACGAGCATAGACATAAAGGTTTTTGCGATCGAGGCTTAAAGAAGCACTGAACATGACGAATGCAGAGAGGTAGCAAATCATTGCAATTACAAACATGGTGGTTTCATTCATTGGCTGGTGTTTCCTGAGGGGTTGCGGTTAATTGCGCTTCAACAGTCTTAATGTCGGCAAGCAGCATTACGGAAGGCCGATTACCGCAGACAGCGATTTTAATTCGGTTATTCGGGTAAATCAGAACCCAGTCTTCACGGTAGGTAACATAAAAGCTCATTATCATACCAAGAGTAAAAAGCAGGCAGCCCAACCACACAACAGGCTTACCGGGATCATGAGTCATCTGCATGCCGCTTTCGAATTCTGGATCAGCCTCAACAAAGGTAAACAAAAACGGAAGATTTGAAACATGGCTGGCCAGCATAATTCTGTCTTCAGGAAATGCCCATGCACGCCCAGCGACCGCCCCTGCCTGATCGAAAGCCACAATTCGCGCCGCCGGATTATTGAGTTCATGTGAAACGGTCACAAATCTGTCGCCAACAACACGAAAATCGGGCATAAAATCTTGTACAACCAGGGTTACTGGCGACCATTCAGGCTTTATCGGCTCACCAACAGTGACCTCAAGGGTTTGGGGAAAGCTTGCCGGAGCTTTAAAATCAAGCCATCCTGGCATATTTTCAATTAAGTCAATTTTCATGCGAATCTTGCGATAATATTTGCTCCAGCTGGCCTGGTAAAAAGTAAACTCTCTGTGCGTAACAGGCTGATTAACCATGACAACTACCGGCTCGCTCTGCACGGCATTCTCAACAAACCTGACCTTTGAATTCCAGCTTTTCACGCCCTGGGGCGACTCGGCACCGGCACCATAATAGTCAACCCAAAGATCCTCGAAAAAAAT
>SABV01000184.1 GCA_009928855.1 Erysipelotrichia bacterium
AAAAACTTTATCACTCATCAAAATTTCTCCAGCAGATATTTTTTCGAAGATTATACTACCAGATAAGACCGTTAATTTATATCAACCCATGCAAAAAAAAAGCACTCCGGAAAACCGGAGTGCTTTTTTGAACAAACAGTTGATTACTTGAGAGAAACCTTTGCACCGGCTTCTTCGAGTTTTTTCTTCATGTTTTCGGCATCAGCTTTAGTGAGGCCTTCTTTGAGGGTCTTCGGAACTGCATCAACCAGGTCTTTGGCTTCTTTGAGGCCCATAGCGGTCAATTCGCGAACAACTTTGATTACGTTGATCTTGTTAGCGCCGTTGCTTTCGATAACAACGTCAAATTCGGTTTTTTCAGCAACAGCAGCAGCTGGACCAGCGGCCATCATTACAGGTGCGTTAGCAGTTACGTCGAATTTTTCTTCGATTGCTTTTACAAGGTCAGAAAGTTCGAGAACGGTCATCTTTTCGATAGACTCGAGAATCTGTTCTTTAGTCATTTTAAAAACTCCTTATAGTCTTATACGAGAAACGTATTAAAATCAGGCAGTGGGGGCTTCAGCAGTGGCTTCGACCGGAGCAGCGCCGGTAGCTTCTTCTCTTTTCTTGCGAAGAGAGTCGATAACACAGGCAAACTTGCGAATCGGACCCTGAACTGCAGATGCGAGCATGCCATAAAGTTCTTTGCGGCCCGGGATTTTAGAGAGGGCGGTCAACTGAGCAACGTTCAGTGTCAGACCATCCATAAAACCAGCCTTGAACGTAAACTTCTTGGCCTTGTCAGCAAAGTCAAACAGAGCTTTAACCGGAGCGATCGGATCGTTATAACCGAAAGTTACGGCAGTATTACCCTTCATGTGACCTTCAAGTTCTTTCATGGGTGTGTTGTGCAGAGCGCGGCAGAGCAGTGTGTTTTTAACAACGCGCAGCTCAGAACCGGTTTCACGCACAGCCTTGCGCAAAGCAGTCATTTCAGAAACCTTTACGCCTTCACAGCTGGCAAGAACCACTACCTGTGATTTGGAGAGTTTTTCCTGAAATTCTTTTACATAAGCTTCTTTGTTAGAGAGATCTTTCAATGATTTCACCTCCTTCAGAGGAATAAAAAAACCGTTTCCGGCGCCTAAACCGGAAACGGTTCGATAAATATCGTACTGTTTTCCAGTCTCGGCAGGGAGGCATTTAAGCCAATTACTTAAAACCTGCGGTCTTCGACCAGTTCAGTTGCGAATCAGATCAGGCATTAACCTTTTCTGATTCGGCTCTAGCTTCGTTCACATCGAGATCAAAACCAGGGCCCATAGTTGAGCTGAGGGTTACAGACTTGATGTAAGTACCTTTAGCGCCAGATGGTTTGGCTTTATTAATCGCTTGAAAGAAGGCCAGAAAATTATCTTTGAGCTTTGCAGCGTCAAAAGAAGCTTTTCCGATGGCTGTATGTATGATACCAGCTTTTTCAACACGATACTGGAGCTTACCAGCTTTAAGTTCAGTAATAACCTTGGCCACATCCATAGTAACAGTACCAACCTTGGGGTTAGGCATCAAGTTACGGGGGCCAAGAATTCTACCGAGCTTACCGACAAATCTCATCATGTCGGGTGTTGCAACGGCGGCATCAAAATCAACCCAGCCTCCTTCGATTTTGGCGACTAAATCTTCAGCGCCTACGAAGTCTGCTCCAGCTGCTTGAGCTTCCTGTGCTTTTGCACCAGCGGCGAAAACCACTACGCGAGTAGTTTTACCAGAACCGTGGGGCAGAACACAACTACCGCGCAACTGCTGATCTGCATATTTCGGATCAAGTCCGGTGCGAACAGCAACATCAATTGATTCATCGAATTTGGCGGTTGCAGCCTTTTTAACTTTGTCAAAAGCCTCTTCAACTGAATATAACTTCAGATGAACAAGATCTTTTTTAGCGTTATCATATCTTTTGGAGTGTTTCGGCATCTTTGCTTCCTCCTTTCTTTGAGGATCAAAAAGCTTACCATAGAGAGGTATGCTTAGTCAACTACTTCCATGCCCATGCTTCGGGCTGTGCCCTTAACGACGTTCATAGCAGCTTCAATAGAAGCGGCAGTGAGGTCAGGCATCTTTTTTTCAGCGATTTCCTTGACCTGAGCCATGGTTACTGAACCAAGCTTGGTGCGGCCAGGAGTCTGGTTGCCCTTTTGAATGCCAGCGGCTTTTTTCAGCAAGAACGATACTGGCGGCGTTTTAGTGATGAAGGTGTATGATCTATCGGCGAAAACTGAAATTTCGACCGGAATGATTGAATCGCCTTCTTTTGCCGTTTTGTAGTTAAAGTTCTTACAAAAGTCCATGATGTTAACACCATGCTGGCCAAGAGCGGGACCAACCGGGGGGGCCGGATTTGCTTTACCAGCCGGAATCTGCAATTTAACAACAGCTACTAATTTCTTGGCCATAACTTTATATAACTCCTTCTAAGAACAAATTCTTCAAATAATCAGGCTTCTTCAAGCTGAATAAGATCAACTTCGATAGCGGTATCGCGACCAAAGATAAAGACAAGAACCTTAGCTTTGCGCTTTTCCTGGTTGATCTCTTTGATAACACCGATAAAATCAGTGAAGGGGCCGTCAATAATCTTAACGGTCTGGCCTTCAGTAAACCCGATCGGGGTCATTGCTGCAGAGCGTTGCGGGCCAATACCGGCAGCACGAAGAACCGTCTGCACTTCTTTATCATGCAGAGGGGTAGGCTTGCTGCCCAACCCGACAAAACCGGTAACGCCCGGTGTGTTTTTTACGACAGTCCATGTATCGTCGTCCATATCCATCTGAACCAGAACATAGCCAGGATAAATCTTGCGGGTCTGAGTGACGCGCTCGCCATCCTGGACGCGTTCAGCGCTCTCTTCGGGAACAAGCACCTGAAAGATGCTCTCTTTTTTGCCGAGAAGCTCAACGCGGTTTTCGAGGTTTTTTTTAACCTTGTATTCTGAACCAGAGTTGGTATGGATGACATACCATTTTGCTTTTAAAATATCCACAGTTAACCCTTACGCCATTCCGCCACCGACAATAGCTGTCAGTATTTTCCCGAACAGGATGTCGAGGAGCCCGATAAAAAGCCCAAGACCAATTGATGAAACTATAACCACTTTGGTTGATACTTTCACATTTTCGTAAGTCGGCCACGAAACACGACCGTTTTTCGGCCGAACTTCGATCCAGACTTCACGCAGGAAGCGGGAGGTTTCTTTCCACCAAATTGCAATTTTGCTCATTTGACCCTCGTTTCAAGTGGGGTATTCAATCAGGCCAAGAGGGAGTCGAACCCCCAACCCCCGGTTTTGGAGACCGGTGCTCTGCCAATTGAGCTATTGGCCTATGTCTGTGCTAACAGACCCTTACTTGCCTTCTTTGTGAACAGTATGCTTGCGCTCGGCGCTGCAATACTTGCTCAATTCGATGCGATCAGGATCGTTGCGCTTGTTTTTCATGCTCATGTAGTTTTTGCGCTTGCAGCTGCTGCAAACCAGTGTAATCTTTTCACGCATAACATTACCTCGCTTAAAAAAGCCGACCAGGTCGGCTTTAAAGATCAATAGGGGGCGGGCGTAAACCCGCCCCCCAGCTTAACAGAAATTAGCTGACGATTTTGGTAACGACGCCGGCGCCTACAGTGCGGCCACCTTCGCGGATAGCGAAGCGGAGACCTTCTTCACAAGCAATCGGAGTGATAAGTTCGCACTGGAATTCAGCGCGATCGCCTGGCATAACCATTTCTTTACCTTCGCCAAGCTGCACAACACCAGTAACGTCAGTAGTTCTGAAGTAGAACTGGGGTCTGTAGCCTGAGAAGAATGGAGTGTGACGTCCGCCTTCTTCTTTGCTCAGGATGTAAACCTGTGAGTGGAATTTGGCGTGGGGCTTGATGCTGCCCGGTTTGGCAAGAACCATACCGCGTTCAACGTCATTCTTTTCAATACCGCGCAGAAGAACACCAACGTTGTCGCCTGCCTGGCCCTGATCAAGAAGTTTGCGGAACATTTCAACGCCAGTAACTGTGGTTTCGCGTGTATCGCGGATACCAACGAGTTCAGCCTTGTCACCAACTTTGATGATACCGCGTTCAATACGACCAGTTACAACAGTGCCGCGACCGGTAATGGTGAATACGTCTTCGATCGGGAGAAGGAATGGCTTGTCGAGAGCGCGTTCGGGTTCGGGAATATATTCATCAAGAACGTTAAGAAGCTTCTTGATGGGTTCGCAATCGGGGCCGGTGCCATTAGCGGCAACAGCTTTAACTGCTGAACCACGGACGATTGGTGTATCATCGCCGGGGAATTCATATTTGCTGAGCAAATCGCGAACTTCGAGTTCAACCAGGTCAAGGAGCTCTTCGTCATCAACGAGGTCGCACTTGTTCAAGAAAACAACAATTTTGGGAACGCCAACCTGGCGAGCCAGGAGGATGTGTTCACGAGTCTGTGGCATGGGGCCGTCAGTAGCGGCAACAACAAGAATTGCACCGTCCATCTGAGCTGCGCCAGTGATCATGTTTTTGATATAGTCAGCGTGGCCTGGGCAGTCAACGTGAGCATAATGACGTTTGGGACTTTCATATTCAACATGGGCTGTGTTGATTGTAATACCACGGGCTTTTTCTTCAGGAGCTGAGTCAATGTCTGCATAGTTCATTACTTTAGCTCCACCAGCGGCTGCTGATGTCATGGTGATTGCAGCGGTAAGCGTAGTTTTGCCATGATCGATGTGACCGATGGTTCCAACGTTAACGTGCGGTTTGGTTCTGGTAAATGTTTCCTTTGCCATTTGGCTGTCCTCCTGAGAAATTATGGGAAATCAATGTCAACCCAAGATACAATAAAAGCCCGCGACCGGGATTGAACCGGTGACCTCTTGCTTACCATGCAAGTGCTCTACCGTCTGAGCTACACGGGCATCTTCACTGGAGAGAGCTGGATTTGAACCAGCGTAGGCGCTAGCCAACAGATTTACAGTCTGCCCCCTTTAGCCACTCGGGCATCTCTCCGTTTGCAGCCGGCAATGGGACTCGAACCCGCAACCTGCTGATTACAAGTCAGCTGCTCTACCAATTGAGCTATGCCGGCGGCTTCAGTTCACAAAGAACTGTACCGCGCTAACGGTATTGAAGGATTATAAAGCAGCACTGATTTAATGTCAACTATTTTTTGCACTATTTTTGAAAAATAGTTTCTGCCTTAAAACCTCGTACAGAACCACCGCAGTGCTCACGGAAACGTTTAACGAAGGGGTTTTGCCAAGCAAAGGTATCGACACCACATCGTCGCAAACCTTGCGCACGCGTTCGCCAAGACCGGCATCTTCACCGCCTGCAACGACAACTATTTTTCCGCTGTACACGACGTCGTCATATTTCTTTTCAGCATCACCATCGAGACCAACAACCCAGTAGCCCATTTCCTTAAGCTTTTCAAGAGCATCTCCAATATTATTCACTCTTGCTACCGGCAAATATGAAGCCGCACCCTGAGCGGTTCTGATTGCCCATTCTGTCATACCGGCAGAGCGATTTTTGGGAATCAAAACCCCGCTGCATCCTGAGGCTTCAACTGTTCGTACAATTGCGCCCAGATTTCGTGCATCTTCGACATGATTCAGCGCCACCAGCACACCGCGCCCTGAAGTAGCCTTTTCGGCTATTTCTTCAAAACTGCAATACGCAAAAGCGCCGACTATCGCAGCGATTCCCTGGCTTTTTTCGCCAAATTTGCGGGCAAAAAGATCAGGATTCATCTCTTTAACGGGAATCTGAACCTTTGAAGCCAGTTCTCTTACGACACTGCCAACCGGGCCTTTAACTGCAGTAGAAATAACAACAGAATCAATCTGCTGACCGCTTTCAAGAGCCTGTACAACTTCGTGCCTGCCTTTCAAAAAGAGGCGTTCTTCTTCGCCGGCGTTGTAAATATTACCTTCGCCGGGTTCATCAAAATTTTTCACCTTTTTTTCAGGGATTTCCCGCGCGCCTTCAGAAGACCGGCTACGCACAAACCTGGGCTTATCTCCATAATGACTGCCTCTTTTTGGGCTGCTTTTACCTGCTTCAGACGCGACCGACTGATCTTTACGCGGCTTATCAGTCGAAGGTTTTCCTTTGTAGACCTTATCTTTATAAGTTTTATCGTCTGAAGGTTTATCCTTAAACGCCTTATCTTTATATGGCTTATCAGCAGAGGGTTTACCCTTAAATGTTTTATCTTTATAGGGCTTATCAGCAGAGGGTTTACCCTTGAATGTTTTATCTTTATAGGGTTTATCTGCAGAGGGCTTACCCTTAAAGTTTTTGTCTTTATAGGGCTTGTCATCAGACGGCTTGTCCTTAAAAGTCCTGTCTTTATCTCGGCCACCACGACGCTCTTCAGAACGACCCGGTTTTTTGTCTGTCTGAGCATCTTTGCCATGCTTCTGGTGATCTCGGTCAAATTTTTTATGTTTTTTTATCATTGTCATTGTTCCCGTTGTTATCGGCATTGCCGGTTGAAATAGAAAACAGCGCATCCAGGCGCTCGTTCTGCCTTGTCAAAAAAAGATATCCCACCCATGCCTCGAGGGCAGTCGCCCGGGCATATTCGCCTCTGGTACCTGAGCCATAGCGTGAAGGCATCTTAGCATTTCGCCAGGTCTTAACCATTTGCTGGTCAGCTTCAGGCAATTCAGGAAAAATTTTATCAAAAACCTTTGCCTGAGCACTTGAGCTCACCAGCTCCACTAACGAATCGTGAAGTTTTCCAGCATCATCAATACCGCGTCTGACATGCGCCAGTCTGAGCCCAAGCTCATAAACAGAGTCGCCGATATAAGCGAGAGTTCTTGCCGGAAGCCTGGCAAGTTCGCCGGAATTCCAGGTGTCTGCAATAAAAAAGCTGTCAGAACCTCCAAGCCGGTTTTTATTTACGTCCATGTATTTAAGCTTTTCTCCAGCGCACTCCATCTTTCGTGTCTTCCATGAGAATACCGCTCTCTTTCAGGCGGTCTCTGATGGCATCAGCAACATCATACTTTTTCGCCGCCTTCATTTCGCCACGCAATTCAATCAACATCTGCATTATTGGAGCAATATCAAGACCGGCATCGCTCTTGCGAACTTCTGGCAGAATACCAAGAATGTCACCGCCCCAGAGCCTGATAACCGAAAGGATTTTTGCAGCAGCCTGCGACGAAATAGAGGCTGAGGCGATAAAACGGTTGGCTTCGGTAACCA
>SABV01000649.1 GCA_009928855.1 Erysipelotrichia bacterium
TCATAGACAGTATTTTTGAATTCGAAAACATCAGGCTGCTTGAAGAACGCATGCATGAATTTGTCGATATTATTGTCAATGCCCGAAAAAATGGCGATTCTATTTATATTCTTGCGTGTGGCACCTCTTTTCACGCTGCTAAAACAGCTCCGTTGTTTTTTAACGAACTTGCCGGTATTTCGGTTACCCCTTTGTTGCCGGGTGAATTCAGGGCCCAATGCACCAGATCGCTGGGTGCCAGAGATGTGGTCATTGGCATAAGTCAGAGCGGTGAAACCAAAGATCTTATTGATGTTTTCAGTTTTCTTGAAGAAGCATACCCTCAGGTGAAGCGCATCTGTATTCTTAACAACACCAATTCTACGCTGGCGCTTGAAAAGTCTCATCTGTATGTGCCCCTTTTCTGTGGCCCCGAAATAGCGGTTCCGGCTACAAAAAGTTTTCTGAACCAGCTGCTGGTAATCTATGCCCTGGCCTTACAGGTTAAAGAGCGCCTCGAAAAAGAGGTTGAAGGTAAAATCGGTGATGGTCTGCCGGCCAGCTTTTATTTTGAAGAAATGAAAAAAATTCCCGGGCTGATCGATTTGACTCTGAAAACTACCCACCAGGAGATAGAAACAGCCGCGACAGAACTCTTTCTTAAGCCAAGCATGCATATTCTGGCTACGAGAATTCTCGGCATTGCCAAAGAAGGTGCTCTTAAAATAAGAGAAATAGTTCTCAATCACACAGAAGGCTTTGAGGGATCAGAGTTCAAACATGGGCCCAATACCATTCTTGGCTTGAATTCAGTTTTTGGTCTCGACGGAGTGGCCTCTCTCATGGCACGTCTCGAAGAGGTTCTCAATTTTGTTCTTGAAGCAAAAAAAGGTGAGGCGCTTAAACCTCGTGGAGTATTGCGCATGTTCAAGGCAATTAACGAATACGCCTTTAAAAATTTGCAACCAACCTATCTGAGCACCGAAGAAAAAGAAGTTTTTGATGAGGTTTTCAGGCATTTTGATGTTTTTGGCAGTCTTTACGATAATTACCCGCTGATTTTTATCACTACTCCCCGCAAACGAGATATTAACCTGACTATTTCGCAGATAAATACTCATAAAATCAGAGGCGCCAATGTTTATCTGATTGCTGAAGACAATAACGATCTGCGCGAAGCTGTTTCGACGGCACCCTCGTCTACTTTTCCCTATAAATATGGCTATATAACGATTCCGCGCACCGATTCCAAGATTCTGCCGATTTTTTCGATTACTGTCGTATTACAGATGCTGGCTTTTAAAATGAGTCTTAAAAAAATGGAATTCATGGATCGACTGGAAATTGTTGATCACGGCGTCCACCCGGATGTTCCCAAAAATGTCAGCAAATC
>SABV01000650.1 GCA_009928855.1 Erysipelotrichia bacterium
CATAAGACCAGCTAAACCCGCCCAGCGCAAAGCTGCGCACAAATTCACTCACCACCCAAAGACTGGGCCAGAAGATAATCCGGCCGGCTGGCCAAACGGGAACCAGGCCAGAGCCAACAGCAAAAATAAGCGGTCCTGTAGCCAATGCCAGCGAAAAAAGCCACCAGGCCCAGAAACTAATATCTGTCATCCAGACTGTTAATACCAAAAAAACAATAACCGAACACAGCGCACCCCATAAAAGCCGCTGATAAAAGGAGAGCCCTTCCAGAAGAACAAAAAAAGGAACGAGGGCTACCCAGCCCAAAACTGGACAACCCTCGCTAAAAAACATATTGGGAAAAGACAACCAGGTCAAAACAACAAATACCAACCCGGAGAAAAGACGCAACAAAATACCCGGCCCCGGGTTACTGCCCAATGGCCTCAACCGCCTTGCGTGCATCGTTTTCGGCATTGGCCACAGCCTGCTCTTCGCTCAAGGCCTTGCCTTTACTCAGAAGCCCCGCCAAAAGAATTGTGCCGCGCTGCTGCCATTCTTTATCAGCGGCAGCGGTGAAAAGATCCACACTTTTACGGGCAGCCATAATCGCCGGCAAAAGATTGCCAGCACCATCCTGGGCTACAGCCAGCAAATAATAAGCCTGTCCGTTGTCAGGAAAACGTTTGACCGCCGAAAGCATAACCCCTTCAGCCTGGGGAAACTGCTCGACATGAATAAGTGTCTGTGCCAGCATGGAATAGCCGTCAAAAGCATCCGGCGCAGCCTTGATAGCCGCAGCAAAACTTTGCACCGCCTTGACCGGATCTGACTGCTTGAGAAAAACAACCCCTTCAGAAATCAATTTTTTCGCCTCAACACCCTGATCCGGGGAAACCGGAGCATTTTTTGCGCATCCCGCCAAAAGACAGGCAACAAGCACCGACCATAACATCGCTTTCTTCATAAACCGCCCTTTTTTACTGTTAACTTTTCCGTCGACTTCGCATTTAAATATGCATGCACGCCTTCTGCAGCCGTACGACCTTCATGAATGGCCCAGACCACCAGGGACTGCCCACGCGTCATGTCTCCCGCAGTGAACACTCCCGCAATAGATGTCATCTTGTTTCGGTCAGCCCGGACATTGCCACGCGCATCAAGCTCCACACCCGAAGCGGAAATAAGACCTTTTTGCACCGGCCCCAGAAATCCCAAAGCAAGAAAAACAAGATCACACTCAACATTAAACTCGCTGCCCGCAACTTCTTTCATGAGAGGACGACCATCAGGTGATTTCTGCGACCAGTCCAGACGCACAGCCTGTAGCCCGGTCAATAGTCCGTCCTGACCGGTAAAGCCCTTGGTCAGAATACTGTAATCA
>SABV01000651.1 GCA_009928855.1 Erysipelotrichia bacterium
ACTGGCGTAAGCCTGATAGCAATATCAGCAGTGCAGAATCGGATTTTCGTCGAACTTGGTTGAATTTAACAAAGTCTTTCGGTCTTTATTCATAAATTTAAACGAGCCAGATTCCTAGCGGAATCTGGCTCGTTTTGTTATTCGTGGCTTTTGTGCATGGAGGCTTTCAGATATCGTCAGCCGGGCTTTTGACTATGATTCCAGGTCGGTTAAGAACATGTGTATAGATCATTGTCGTAGTTACATCAGAGTGTCCGAGCAATTCTTGAACGGTTCTGATATCGTAGCCGGCTTGAAGTAAATGGGTGGCAAAAGAATGCCTGAGCGTGTGAACGCTTACGCCTGCCTGTAAGCCGGATTTGCGAGCAGCGGTCTTAACAGCTTTCTGAAGAGTGTTCTCGTGGATATGGTGTCTGCGAACCTTGTTAGACCTTGGGTCGATTGAAAGTTTCTCTGAAGGAAAAACAAACTGCCACGGCCATTCTTTTGGAGCTGATGGATATTTTTTATCGAGGGCATCAGGCAGTTGTGTTTCTCCGAGGCCCTGTGCAAGATCCTGTTGGTGGAGTTTGTGGGCAAAATCGAGCTGTGTTTCGAGTGCGTTCTTATATTTCTCCGGTAGTGGGGTGACACGATCTTTGCCGCCTTTACCGTCTCTGATAGTTATAATCATTTTTTCAAGGTCGACTTCTTTTACTCTCAGACGAAGGCATTCCATCAATCGCATTCCTGTTCCATAGATAAGCCCGGCCATCAGAGCATGAGTCCCATCCAGGTTGCCGAGCAGTAATTTGACCTGTGCTTTTGAGAGAACCGTTGGCAGGCGCTTTGTTTTTTTTGCTCGTGAAAAATTCAGTTGTTCTGAGAAGTCTTTTCCAAGCACCTGGGTAGCCAGAAAAATCAGCGCGTTCAGGGCTTGATTCTGGGTAGCGGCTGAAACATGCCTCTCAACGGCCAGAAACTCAAGATACTCTGCGATATGACAAGCAGTTATAAAATTTGCTTCGATTGGGTGATGGAAGGCGAGAAATCGGCGAACCCAGTCGCTGTAGGTTTTTTCTGTTCGAATTGAATAATGCAGTGTTCTGATGCGTATCTTCAGGTTTTCCAGGATACTGCCGTGGTGTTGCGCGACCTGATGAATATTCATTGTATCTGAGCGTCCGTTTGAGTGTGGTTCAGACATCGGCTGCAGATGCACTGTTTTCTCATCTGCCAGCTCATGGAACCAAGCGCTGGCCCACGGATATTTCAGAATTTCAATAAATAGAATAAACAACGAATCAATTGCCTGTTTGACTTGGTAAGGTTGAATCGTTCTGTTACAATTAAGCTGCTCGATAAAATTCCTTATATC
>SABV01000185.1 GCA_009928855.1 Erysipelotrichia bacterium
AAAAACTATTTATCGGCAGCATGAGGCTCTGTCATTTTAATCCCCAAGTCCTTAATTGCTTCCTGGAAGGGGTTATCCATTGTTCTAATATGAAGATCGTGTTGAGCAAAAGGTATTTCGATGGCATTTTCGCGAAAAAGTCGGTCAATTTCGTAGTTTATTTCATTGTTAATTTTCAGACGAATATCTATGTCGGCAACCCAGACTCGCAGCTCAAAATCAAGAGAACTGGCGCCAAAATTCATAAACAGTACCGCCGGCTCAGGAAACTTCATAATGAATGGATTATCTCTAGCGATACCCAGCAAAATTGAAGTTACCTTTTTAACATCAGAACCATAAGCCACACCAATCGGCACAATCAGCCTTGTCTGCCGATCTGAAAGTGTCCAGTTGGTGACGGTTATAGAAACAAGGTCACTGTTCGGCACAATCATTTCGGAGCGATCAAAAGTTTCAACAATCGTGGCACGCAAGCCAAGATTTTTGATGACCCCCCATTCGCCACGAATCTGAACAATATCGCCAACCTTGATCGAACGCTCGAACAAAAGAATAAGACCGCTGGCAAAATTGTTTACAATGTTCTGCAAACCAAAACCGATACCGATACCAAACGCGCCGACGATAACCGTCAGGTTTTGCACACCGATACCAATGGTCGAAAAACCGATCACCACACCAATAACAACGAAAGCGTAGTGAATCAGGCGATTTATGGAAATACCGACCCCTCTTTCCACTTTTTTGCGCGGGTAAACTTCTTCGTCGAGTATTCTCTGAATAAGCCACGAAACAAAAAGCGAGGCATAAACGAGAACAATGGCCCAGGCAAGAAGACCGAAGCTTATACGAAAACCCTGAAAGGCAATTCCAAACGAAAGAATTCTTTCTGCAGCCAGCATGGTGCTGTCAAAAAAGCCCCAAACAGAGAGCACGGCAGAAAAACTCAAAAATATGACCAATGAATCGACAATAAAATTACCGCGCTTTATAAACACACGGTAATGCTTATCGACGATAACATTCTTGCGCGACCAGTCATTATCGAAAAGCGCATCAATAAGGCCCCGAAGAACAAGGCTTATTGTCCAGGCAATCAGGCCAAGAAAAACTGTCTTGATAGTCACATCAAGCAGATGATTCGAGAACGCCACATAACCAGCTGCCTGAGCCAGAAAAACGAGGGCCATTGCGGCACCGCCAAATTTTATGCCGACAATAAAGGTCATCGAACCGCCCTCGGCTCTGTTAACTCGGGCACGCCAAAAACACAAAATGGCAGCCGAAAGCCCAACAACAGCAATAAAGAGACGCATCGCCGGAGCAGGCAGAGCGATAAATACAAAAAACTGTACCAGCAGATATAGACCAACCAGCATATACATAAGGCGCCGGCGCCATGGCAACGCAATTACGCCAGCAACCAGACGCGCAGCACAGACAGAAATCAAGGCAGCCAGTATAAGTTTTAACACCTTGGGAATGCTGTCAAAAAGAGGCAAAGGAAGAAGAATTCCGAGCAACAGACTCGCAGACCAGTATCTTTCGAGCAAAAAACCAAGTTTTAACTGTTCGAGATTACGGTGTCTGAGAGTTCTGAAAAAATACACAAAGCCAAGAATAAGAAACAGCTGCAAAAAGAAAACCCAGCCATAAGTCTGAAAAAACCGGCGATCAGGCATCTCAAAGCTCGCAATACCAAGCCAGAACTCCTCCCACAGGTCTCCATTAAACTGAAAAACGAAGGTGGGAGTGAACATCGCCGGTCTTGATTTTCTGAACAGATCTTTGCGCATTTCACTCATAAGCCCATCTATTTCGCCGATAAAATTCTGGGTTTCGCGCTGCAAATCGATCACCTTTTGCTGAAAAGCCACCAGCGGAACTTCCAACCCCTCCATGCGTTTTCGCGCCGCAGCGATAGTCTGGGTCGCTTCTTTAAAAACCTTGCTTAGCGAAGGGCTGACTTCTACAGCCAGCGCTTTCTGCTGACTGGTCCAGTTCGTTTCTTTAACCAGCCAGCTCTGCTTAAGAGCCTCTGATTTCTCAAGCTTCTCAGTTATATATTTTGCATGACGCCCCACAGCATCGACAAGACCGCGGGTTTCACTGCGCAACGCCGAAACCTGCTCAAAACCGTAACTATCACTCTCTTTTATCTCGACAAGACCGGTTTTTAATTTGCCAAGGCGGGCTTTATAACTGGCATGCTCTGCACTTAAGCCGCTTATATCAGCAATACCCGCTATTGTTGCTTCAAGAGAGCTGAATTCATCTTTTAAAGCCTCTGCTTTTGGCAAAATAGCAGCCACAGATTCGCCTGAATTATCAACAGTAGAAGTGGCAGAAACATTTGAAATCGTTACAGGCAAGGGCAACGGCCCAACAAACTGGCTCAAATCTATAACAGATTGAGCACAAACAGAATCAAAACAAAGAAAAATAGCGAAAAACAAAGAAATGGCGCAAAAAATCACATATTTATCTATTTTAAAAGACATTTTCACCCTCCAGCGCCATATTTTACCAACAAACGCCAATCAAATCAATGACGCATTTCAGAGGCGACCCATCAAACGCAGAATGCCTTCTAAAATTGTCCATGGATTAGGTGGGCAACCTGGAATGAAAAGATCTACGGGAATCAGGTCTGCTACTCCGTTGTTCACTTCTGCGTTATCGCAAAACAGACCGCCGGAAATGGCACAAGCTCCGGTAGCAATAACAATTTTAGGCGATGGCAAAGCCTCGTAAGTTTTAAGCAAAGCCAGCTTCATGTTCTGACTGACCGGCCCGGTTACCAGCAAACCATCAGCGTGACGTGGCGAGGCTACAAACTGAATACCAAAACGGGCCAGATCAAACGTTGGCGTAGCAAGCACGTTTACATCGGCTTCACAGGCTCCGCAACCACCTGCGCTGACTTCTCTAAGCTTAAGAGAACGCCCAAAAAGTTTCTTCAGCTCACCAGCCATGGCTTCTGCTGTTTTAAACTCGGTACCGTTTATTAACAGCCCTGCTTTTTTGTTAGCGGCGAGCGAAAATTCTTGAGAAAAGCTGATCAGCTTTTCTTTACAGGCGATTTCACAGGCTCCGCAAAAGATGCAACGCCCCATATCTATTACCGGGCGATTATCAGAGCCGCGTGAAAGCGCCCCAGAAGGACAAACTGCCACACAGGCAGAACAATCACCTTTACAGTTTCCGGCAGCTATCTGAGGCCGACCGCGGTAGCGTGAAGCCATGGCCGGCATTTTTTCAGGGAAAGGGAATGTGCGATATTGTTGATGTAATCTGGCCTTGAGAATTTGCAGCATATTTTTACCTCACAGATCGTGGCCACAATAAGAAAGGTTAAAACTCTTATTGCAAAGCGGAAAATCGGATATTTCCTGGTTACGCAGAGCCAAAGCCAGGCCGAACCAGTTATGAAAGGACGGGTCTACTATTTTGTAGTTTTTAAATAAACCTTTTTCGTCAGTGATGGCAACATGACATATTTCTCCACGCCATCCCTCGGTAAGAGCCACCGCTATTGCTCCTGGAGCAAGGTTACCAATAGCGCCCTGCGGTTTGGCGCTTTCAGAAGACAAATTCGCAAAAAGGTCTCTGATAAGTCTGAACGAATCTTGAATTTCAAGCCAGCGCACTAAAGCGCGGGCATAAACATCACCGGTTTTGCCACAAGCCAGAGCAGGTTTTAAATCTTTGTAAGCACCCCATGAGTGCGACGACCTAACATCCAGACCCAGACCACATGCTCTGGCAGCCGGTCCGACCAGCCCAACAGCCAATGCATCATCGCGACTGACTGTTCCTGTTTCTTCAAATCGCGCAAATACAGAGGGGGTATCCCAGATAAGGTTAATTGCAGACTTAAGATCTGCCTCTATCAATGCCAGCTTATCTAGAATCTGTTTTTTCAGATCAGCGTCAATATCATAGCCGCAACCACCTGCTTTGATCAGACCCCTGCCAAAACGATTGCCGCAGATCAAGCCGGTCGTATTAAGAATATCACCCCTGATTCTGCCACAATAAGCAGAAGTTGGCAAAAAGCCAACATCTCCGGCCATCGCACCCAGATCACCAGTGTGGTTGGCCATACGCTCCAGTTCAAGCGCAATAGCTCTTATGCTGTTGGCATTGTGCCCGGGAATATTGCCTGAAAGAGCCTCAAGAATCATTGCGTGAGCAGTTGCGTGGCCAATGGTGGTATCGCCGGCTACGACTTCCATCAACCTCATGGCCTTAGGCAAAACTGTGGCAGGCAGAACTCTTTCAATACCACGATGCTGGTAGCCCAGTTCTATTTCGAGGTGAAAAACCTTTTCGCCGTGGCACTGAAACCTGAAGTGACCCGGCTCGATAATACCTGCATGAACAGGCCCAACGCCGACTTCATGCACTTCTTCACCTTTAACCTCAAAATAACCGGTTACGCCGGGCACGATCTCAACCGTCTGGCCCTTTTTAGGCTGAAACCTGATGGGTTTAAGCCATGGATGCCCGATTATATCAATACCGTGAATTTCGTGCATTTCACGTTCAAACCAGTGTGCCTGCGGGGCGATAGGTGTCAACGAGGCCATTTTTTTACCACATCGACCGGAAAAAATTTCGACACTGCCGTTGTTATCATCGCTTACTGCAGCATAAACAGTCGACTGCGACTCATCAGGCACGACAAAAAGCGACGAAAGACGATTTCCCTTGCCCAAAAGCGTCAACAGGTGCTGCCGAAAACCTTCGAGCTCCATTACCGGCACCTTATCAACAGTTACACTTTCGCCATTTTTCAGAGTAAGACAATTTTTCACAGGACTTTACCTCCAAGAAGCATCGCCGCACCATTGATGGCAGCTCTGACAAAACCGGGCAGATAACAACCCAGACAAAGCGCCAGAGACAAAAAAACAATCGGCGTTATCAGTTGCAGCAAATCTTCAGAGAATTCTACAAGGCTGCTGCCATGTGCTGTCTTACCTTTTTTATCGTGAGTGGTAGCTTCAGAGTGGGCGTGACAACCTTCTTCGCCCTCAGGCAGATCATTTTTGTCTGGCCGTTTGCCCAAAGTCATCTGCATAAAAATCGTCAACATGCCTATGAAAACAAGCAACAGAAAAAACAGATAAAGAACAGCGGTTACCCAGCTTCTGGTCATCAAAGCAGAACGCAAAATAGCAAATTCACTGACAAAGGTGCCGAAAGGCGGAGTACCAGTGATTGCCAGAAAACCGGCCAGCCACAACCAGCCCGTAAAAGGCATAGTTTTGAGCAGACCTTTGATTTTTTCTACCTTTTTCGTAGCATAAGCAGAAAGAATATTGCCTGAAAGCAGAAACAAAGAAGATTTGACCAGAGAATGACATATAGCATGCAGCATTGCCCCGGCAACTGCTGAGCCGCCAAGGCCGATCCCTGTCGCAAGAATCCCGACATGTTCAACGCTTGAATAGGCAAGCATACGTTTGTAGTCGGGCTGACGCAAAATAAAAATCCCAGATAAGCCCATTGAAACAAGTCCGGCTATCACAAGCAGTTCTGAAGCGAACTGAGCGGTTGCTGGAATCGCGACGCAAACCTGGTAAATTCGCAGAATACCCAGAAAAGCACAGTTAAGCAGTGCTCCCGAAAGCATTGCCGACACCGGAGATGGAGCCTCGCTGTGAGCATCAGGCAGCCATGTATGCATTGGCGCAAGCCCCATTTTAGTGCCATAGCCGACCAGAAAAAATATAAAAGCAACCTTGAGCCAGCCAAGTTTAAGATAACCGGCAAACAGCACCAGTCCGGCTGGTGTAAACTGTTGCACGTGCGAAGTGGTGGTCATGGCAAGAAAAAACACCCCCATGAGGGCGAGGGCAATACCAACAGAGCAAATAATCAGGTATTTCCAGGCGGCTTCAAGTGAACGACGGTTACGGTGATAGTAAATCAGCGGCGTACTCGCAAGTGTGGTGGCTTCTACACCGATCCATTGTAGACCAAAGTGCATACTGAGAACCGAGAGGCTCATGGCTGCAAGAAAAAACTGCATACAGGCAGCAAAAATAGCATTACGATTACTGAGAAACTGCCAGTTGGCAAGGTCTGAACCGTCAGCCTGAGGATGTTTATCCAGATAAATCATCGAATAAATTGCCGAACCGGTAAACAAAAGACTCACCACTGTAAGAAAAATACGGGTAAGATGGTCCATTCCGATCCACACCCCATCAAGCTCCCCGGCAGCGCCGCTACAAAGCCTTATGCTAAGAAACAGGTGTAAAAAAGCAACACACACCAGCAGATTTTTGCGCAAGCGCTCAGAATCAATAAACAGCGAAGAGATCCCGGTAATTACCGGAAAAATTATAAGAATCCACGCGGTATTCATTCGGCCCCCTCCTCTTCTTCAGAGGCAGTAAACTCAAGATCAGAAAGTTCATTGAAGCGATCAGCATCGAGATGATCAAATTCATGGTCAATGTGAAACAACATGATCCCCATAAGAAAAATTCCGACAAAAACGTCAAGAAGAATGCCCAGTTCTACCATTACCGAAAACTCGCTGCCAAGACTCAAACCGGAAGTATAAACTCCGTTTTCAAGAACAAGAAAACCGAGAGTCTGGGTAAGAGCCTTGCGGCGGGTAGTCAGCAATAAAAGGCCTGAAAACACCAGAAAAAATCCAGATATCAATGTAACAGGCGAAGCGAGAGATTCGGTTGTTTGAAGCTTGTTGACTATCCAGGCAGAAACGGCAAGCAGAAAAATTCCGAACAACATTGAAGCACCAAAACTTATGAACGGCTCAATTTCGCGACGAGTACCTGAAACAACCATGGCTTTATTCAGAAGCCATGGCAAAAGAATACCTTTTAAGCCAATACTGGCAATAACAAGAACCACCAGTGCCATTGAAAAATGCTCGCCTCCGGCAGCAAGAGGCAAAATAGCAAGAAGAAACCCCTGAAAAGCCACCATTTTGATTGACATGAGCATACGGCTTGAGCCGAGTAGAAACAGACAGGACAAAGCTAATAAGGTTGCAATACTGTTCATGATGTTTCAGTTTCCTGCAAGTTTGAGAATCAGAGCGATAATAGATAGAGCGCCCGAACCAATAATGAATTTTGGAATATGAATAAGTCGTAGACGAGCCATGGTAGATTCAACAACTCC
>SABV01000652.1 GCA_009928855.1 Erysipelotrichia bacterium
TTGTTTATTTCGGCCATAGCAGTGCCAAGCTGCGCATTGGTAATATGATTATTTGAAGAATCATCATAAGAAATACCACGAAAAATGGCACTTGAAGTTTTATTTTTCCAGCCTGAGCCGTGGTTCCAGAGGGCAAAACAATAATGTTTGGCCGGATAATTTTCTTTAATGAATTTTGCGAAGCTGATCAACTGGTGGTAATCACCCATGTCGAGCTCGCCCATATCTTTGATTTTTTTGATATTGTTCTTTTCGATATAATTTATCTGAGCAGGACCACGCTCGCGGTCAATCAAGGTAACAATGTTAAGATGGTCACTTGAACCGACTGCAGACATTTCTTTTTGATCTTCAACACCAAACGGATCGAGATTGTTGTCGGCATTCAAAAATACTGCAAGGGTCCAGTCTTTTAATGGAGCGGATTCTACCGGTGAATATGTGACACACAACAACAGGGCAACTACGGTTGCTATACTGGCTACTCGCTTCATTCTCGGTCTCCCTGAAAACTTATAATCTTATCCGGGAATGCTTTTTACCGGATAGATAAATCATAATAACCAGAAGCAAAGAACGCAACCCCCTCTGTACAAAAAAAATCATGGCAAATATTAGCAGTTTCATGCATATTGTTTGGACTTAACCGGGGGAACAGAGGCGCATGAACAACTATAAAACAATCATTGCAGATGCAAAAATAGTATCAGAACTGTTCGAGTTTGAAAAAATATGTTTTGAACATACAGCTGACAGGTTTCCAAAACGCAACCTGAAGCATCTTATAGAATCTCCTACCAGCCGAACCCTTATTATAAGAGATGAAAACGGCCAAATCTGCGCTGAGATAATAGGCTTGATCCGTCATTTTAAGGTTGCATCAGGGCGCATCTATAAAATTGGTGTAAGACCAGATATGAAAAAGCGCGGGATTGGTTCGTACCTGATTCAAACAGTAGAAAAGTGGTTTAAAAAATCAGGCATGAAGAAATCCTGCGCCGAAGTTCGCGAAAGCAACATGGCTTCGAGAAACATGTTCGAAAAAAACGGCTACACCAACACCGGCCTAAGAATTTTTTACTATGCCGGCGGTGAGAATGCCGTCAAATACTGGAAAACTCTGTAAATTCAAACAGCGGTATCAATAATATTGTTGCCCGTATCTGCGGACTCTTCAGAAGTTTTTTGCGGTTTGCCGTATGAAGAAGAGGTCGCCAGAAATTTGGCAATAAGCTGTTTCTGAAATTTGAGAGTATATTCAATAAAGTTATTCAGAAATTCTTTGTAATCGACCTGCGAAAACTGCTTGTCGGGATCGAGCAACATGCTGATCGCCTGTGAATCATCTGTTTCTGAC
>SABV01000653.1 GCA_009928855.1 Erysipelotrichia bacterium
GGCTATCATAGCCCGCTGACGCATACCTCCGCTCAGTTGATGAGGGTAAGAATGCATAAACTTTTCGGGCTCAGAAAAGCCCGCCCGGCTGAGCGCGCCGAGCACTCTTTTGGCAACTTCTTCGCGACTTACACCGGCAATATGAGCATAAACAGTCTCGGCGATCTGGTCATAGAGTGTCATTAAAGGATTCATTGCCGTCATCGGTTCCTGAAAAACGAATCCGATGCGGCGGCCACGCAATTGTCGCAATTCTTCTTCAGAGGCGGCAAGAATGTCTGTGCCAGCGAATTCAATGCAACCACTTTTGCTTTTAACGGGGCCAGAAGGGAAAAGCCCGGCAATGTTGAGCGCCAGAACCGACTTTCCCGACCCGGATTCTCCGGCAATGCCAAGGCACACACCTTTATCAAGAGAGAAAGAAATGTTTTCCAGCACGGGCAAAACACGACCATCGGTGCCTTTTAACTGTAACGAAAAATTATCAACCCTGAGCAATTATGGCCTGCTTTCGGGTCAGAGACTTGAATCGGCAGGCCCGAAAAGAAGTTTCCAGTTCAAAACGTCATTCCAGATCGAGCAGTTTGCCTTAGCGGTGCCCGGAGTCCCCGGATAAAGGCCAACATCAAATGGCTTAAAAAGGAAAGCCACTGGTTTTTGATTTTCAAGATAAGCTCCTACGCGCTCACGAGCGGCAACAGTCGATTCATCGTAAAACATTGAGTCCAGGGCTTCAAGGTCCTTGTCGAGTGCCGTATCAGCAACTCCTGCAAAATTAAGGTTATCGAGAACAACCGGCGCTGAATGCAAAAAAGATACCCAGTTTCCGGCTGATGGCAACTGATAGCTGACCAGAGCAGTATCGTATTCTGCTTTGCGAAGTCTTGTCGAAACAAAATCAGCCCACGAAACCGCATCTATTCTTGCCAAAATACCGGCCTGGCGCAAATCGGTCAGCATTTTTTCGGCAATGACTCTTCTCACAAGATTGTCGTCATTGAGAAGAATGCCTATTTCAAAAGCTTTACCGTCAACTTCGCGGATTCCATCATTATTAAGATCTTTTATATTAGCCTCATCAAGGAGCTTGCCAGCCATTTCAACGCGTATTGCATGTTCTGCAACAGGTTCAGAAGATGACGCCAGCGGGTTTACAAACAGAGGCTCGCCATCACCAGAAAATTGATTTCTGATCTGCTGACGATCGACAAGCAGGTCAAGCGCCTTTCTAACCCGTACGTCATTCAAAAAGGGACGGCGGTTGTTAAACAGCCACAGCATACATGCAGGGTTAGGATATTTTACGAACTTAACTCCCTCAAGCTTCATAGTTTCGAGTTGCTCAGCCAGCAT
>SABV01000654.1 GCA_009928855.1 Erysipelotrichia bacterium
GCCTCCGGAGCAGAAGGTCGCAGGTTCGAATCCTGCTGGGTGCGCTGAAAAAGAAAATATTAAGATTTAAAGCAGTATGAAAACCAGCATCAATAGTAAAAACACACTGGTAACTTTTTGCTGCTGAAGCCGGGCGCCTCTTCGACCAGACAACAGCAGGCACATAATAAGCGCCTGCATTGTCTTGACTGTAAAGCTGATACAAATAGACAACGCATCCCTGGAGCAGAAGATATACCAGGCGCGGGGCCAGAAAGTTATGCTTGATCTGATCTTGCCGAACTCTACGGCGTTGAAACAAAACGCCTTAATGAACAGGTAACACGCAACATCGAGCGCTTTCCTGATGACTTTATGCTGCAACTCACGATAGAAGAAGCAAATAATCTAAGGTCGCAAATTGCGACCTTATCAACTGATAGCCACTTTCGGCACAAGCCTAGAGTGTTTACCGAACACGGTATCTTGATGCTTTCAAGCGTTTTGAGAAGCCCACACGCCGTACAGGTAAATATTGAAATTATGCGGGCTTTTGTTAAGATGCGACCTGTTACAGCTATTCACGGGGAGTTAAACAGCAGGCTGACAGAACTTGAAAAAACTGTTAAGACGCAGGGTGGCAGCATCGACTTTATTCTTGACCTGATCGACCGGGAAATGAAAAAGAAGCGAATTGGCTTCAAGTCGTGCCCATTTGGCTTTCAGGCTCTGCTGGGCTGTCAGTTCCTCGCTCTCGGTGAGTTCTTCAAACTCTTTGTCGATTTGCGGCTTCTGTTCTTCTTTGAGATTGATTTTGGCCAAACGGTTCTCGTAAAAGATTCTGACGGTCGCGGCATCTTCAACAGTCTGCTGAATGTCGTAAACGTCGATGTAATCACCAAACACAGCCTGCGTGTTCTTGTCGGTCGCTTCAATCGGGACGCGAGGGTTTTAGGAAGTGAGAGGCGGGCTAAAATCTCCCGGCTACTGTATCGAGACTTCTGAAGCGCGATAAAATACCTTAACCGGGTTTTACGTTCCATTGCTCCCTAATGGCCCATTGGTATCGGCAAAGCAATTCAACTGATATTATATTTTTTTTCCTTTGATAACGATAAAAAGACGAGAGTGCTTATTAAAACCATGTAAATAAGCTTAAAATAGGAAAAAACCTCCAGATCGGAACAACCTTCAATATTGGCAATATTATAAGAGGTGTATGTGGAGTGGTAAAGTAATTGTGGACACCAAGTTAAGATAGTAAAATTTGATAGCGAGGTGTTCAAATGAAAAAAGCAGAGCATGACAGAAGAAGGTTCAGCAAAGAATTTAAGCAGGACGCAGTAAAAATGATAACCGAAAAAGGCCATAG
>SABV01000186.1 GCA_009928855.1 Erysipelotrichia bacterium
ATGCAGGGGCAGATACTCTCAGAAGTTGGTGCCCACGAAGTTTTTTCGATAGAAGAGCAGATGGGCGAACAGATTGCCGCACGACTGATTTCGCCACATATCCTAGAAAGCATCAAACTGAGTTCTGGGCATTCACTCGTCGAAATAGAACCCCCGGGAAATTTTCTCGGACAAAGTCTTAAAGAACTTAACCTCAGAGCCAATTACGGAGTAAACGTCATTGCAATCAAAACTCATCAACCTGCAATAAATGAAAAGGGCGAAAATATCGTTAAGGTTGTTCTAAACGACCTTCCCTCGCCTGACGAAAAAATAACCACAAATGACATTCTCGTAGTTGTCGGCAGAGACGAAAAAATCAGACTACTCTCAGAACTCGACAAATCGGAGGATTGAGATGATACGAATTTCTATGGACAAAAGATTCAAGATCGGCACGGCTTTTAACATCTGCCTGCTGCTTTTTTTCGGTTTTTTCACCGTTTACCAGCTTTATTCGATGAATAAAATCATTACCACCGGCCTTGAATCAGATATAAAACTGATCATAACAAGCGAAAAAGCAGGAAAAGACCTGTATTATCTGCAGCAGAAATACAAAAAACTCGACATAACAGAACAAAACAAGCATCTGCCGCAAATATCCCAGACCCTTGGCAGGTTAAACACAGAGTTCTCGCAACTGCACAAAGTTCTCGAATCACTTACCGGAAACGATAGCCATTTGCTTACTGAAATAGAGCCAAAGACAGATCTGAGACCATATCTTGCCAAGCCATCAGAAGAGATTGCGTTAAAAAAGCAGGAACTTGTCGAATTGATGCAAAAACTTCACACCCAGATAGTTTTTATTCGAAACCATAATCTGAACTTTCTGGCAGAACAAAAAAATGCCTTGTCTGCCCTCAGCAAATCACATCAAAGCAAAATTGCCACTGTGACTATTTTCACCGCCATGATAGCCTTTATAATATTGTTATTTCTCTCTCACCAGATCAGGCTGCCTACCCGCAAGATAATCGAAATCATCAGAAAAGTAAGGGATGGCAACTATTCGATTCCGTCACGCAGGCAGACAGGTAACGAAATAGATCAGATTGTCGCGGGCCTGTCGATTATGGCAGAAAACCTTAAAATAAGAGACCACCTTAAGCTCGAAAAAATTCAACTTGAGAAAAAAAGGTTCGCCACCCTGGCAAACTTCTTAAGCGCGCCACTTTTTATGATCAATGACGAAAAAAAAGTCGCTTTTGCCAACGATGAGTTTTTGACTCTTTTTAAACTTGGATGGGATGACATTTACGAGGTCACTTTTCAACAGATTCCCCTGCCGGCAGAGCTCAAAGAAAAACTTACAGCTCTGATCGCAGAAAAAAAATGGGTTGAAAACGAACCCTGGGACATAATTGGCGATAATTATGCTTTTGAGCTCTACGTAAGCCTGATTCCGGTTAAAACAACCGATAATTCACAGGCATCGCTGATTGTATCGCTTGGCAAAATAGACTGCCGCAAAAAATCAGCCCGCATAAACGCCTGACCCCTATAAAATTCGCTTGCTTCGAAACGATTCTAGAGTTATATTATTATTGATACTATTTTAGGAGCATATACTCCATGGAAAAAGCAACCGAACTCATCTACGCCTGCTGGTCTGTTCTGGGCCAGATGTCGCCCTATCTCATTCTCGGGTTTCTGATTTCGGGCATTTTATCGGTAATGATCTCGCCACGCTGGGTCGAAAAGCATCTTGGTCGTGGCCGCGTCAGCTCTGTAATAAAAGCCACTCTTTTTGGCGTACCCCTGCCGCTCTGTTCATGCGGCGTCATACCGGTGTCTGCTTCTTTAAGGCGTCATGGCGCCAGTAAGGGTGCTACGACATCTTTTTTGATTTCGACGCCACAAACGGGTGTCGACTCAATTCTTGCCACCTATGGGCTTCTTGGGCCATTTTTTGCTGTATTCAGACCCCTCGCCGCGATAGTGACCGGCATAATTGGTGGGCTTGCGGTATCTTTTATCGATAACGACCCTCCGGTGGTTGTTGATGAGAACTTACAGCTGAATGGCAATGGGCACCTTTCGTTTAAAGAAAAAGTCAAAGCGGCGCTCAATTATGGCTTTGTAACTATTCCTGGCGAAATCGCCAAAGCAATGTTTGTGGGCATAATAATTGCCGGGCTCATTTCGACCTTTATTTCAGGCAACTTTGTCAGCCAGTACATCGGCAATTATTACCTGACCATGCTTCTGATGCTTGCAATCGGAATTCCGCTGTATGTCTGTTCGACTTCTTCAATTCCCATAGCGCTTGGCTTTATGCACATGGGCGTGACGCCGGGCGCCGCGTTTGTTTTTCTTATATCGGGCCCGGCAAGTAATGCAGCCGCCATCACCGTCATCTGGAAAATTCTCGGGCGAACTTCTGCTGTCATCTATCTTTTAACGCTGATATTTGGTGCGCTGGCAGGCGGATTTGCCATTGATTACCTCGACAAAACATTTGCGGGCATTGATCTCACCGGCACGATGCAGAGCTGCCACACGGCGTTGAGCATGACCGAAACCCTCAGTGCCGTATTAATGCTGGCTATTCTGCTGTTCAGCATGTATAAATCACGCACTACCCAGTCATGTTGCTCAAGCTGCGCGACATCGACAAACCATAAAGAAGAAAAACCCGGCCTCACCATTTCCGTAAATGGAATGAGCTGCAACAATTGTGCAGAAGCAGTCAAACGGGTGATTCTCGAAACTCCCGGAGTATCGGCAGCCAATGTTATGCTTTCTGAAAAAAAGGCGCTTGTTTTTGGCAGCGAACTGGAAGCAGAAAAAATAGTAACGGCAATCAACAGCCTCGGTTATGACGCTCATCTGCCTCACTAGAATACAAACTATGCACGGGGTATTGACCTTGAAACAATTGTAAGATAGAATCGATGCATGACTTCAACAAAGATGTATAATTTTTTCGTGCGCTGCTTGCTGGCTATTCTGCTTGTTGCCTGCACGGGTGTAGAAGCTTCTTATCTTGACGCGTCGAGAATTGTCAGAGTTGGCCTGACTAAGCTCGGCACCCCTCAAAGCTTTACCATAGAGCCGAGCACTGGTTTTATCGAGCTTTTTAACAAAAGTAAAAATCAGGCTGTCTATTCGGGTAAGGCCGCAACAGTGGTTGTAAGTATTTTTCAGGGCGGAAAAATCAAAGTTGCCATAGACAACCGCAAAAGTCTTTATTACGAAAGCAGCGAACTACTGTTTTCGCCGTTGGGCAAAAATCCTCTGAACCTCAAGATAAAAGCCGGTGGCAAAAAGAGCTTTGCATATCGCGGTACAATATCTGTTATTCCTGACAAGGGCGGTCTGCTGGCTGTGAACCTGGTAGACATAGAAGATTACCTAAAATCTGTCGTGCCATCAGAAATATCAACAAGATCTCCTGATGCAGCACAAGAAGCACAGGCTATCGCCGCCAGAACTTATGCCATACGCAATCTTTTCAGGCATGGCCAGGGAAAATACCAGGTTTGTGACACGGTTCATTGCCAGGTTTATCCCGGCATAGTTAAAGAAATCGCAGCTGCTTCGAGAGCGGTAAAAAGAACAGAAGGTCAGATCTTGTCTTTTTCAGGAAGCCCGGCCAACACGGTTTATCACTCAAACTGCGGAGGTTATCTGATCAGCAGCAAGGCCGCCTGGTCTGGCACCGAAATTAAATATCTGAGCAGCCATTTTGACGGCATCAGCGGGCAAGAGCCGTTTTGTTCATACGGAATCAGATTTCGCAAGAACCAGCCAACCGGCAAACTTCCGGCACCGGCCAAAGATCTGATAGCAAAACCCCTGCCCTGGAACACCAGAAAACTGCACCACAAGAACTTTGGGCATCGGGTCGGCATGTGTCAGGACGGCGCCATCGGCATGGGCGCGATTGGTTACAGTGCAAGACAGATACTGGCTTTTTACTACCCCGGCACCCGAATTGAAACTTTGAATTACGCAGTGCCCGGCATCAAGCCGCATATCGAAACCGAAAAACCGCTTGTGGTCGCTATGAAGCCTGCTGTTTCAAGCACCCCTCTTGAAGGCCCCTTTAACCCGACCCAGATAAGCACCCTGACTCGTAACAGCCGAACAAACAGGGGCAAAAGCAGCCTTCTCGAAACACTCAAATCAATTTCGAACGCCAAATCAGGCAGTGCCGCCACGGGAATCCGAAAAATGTTCTGGACACCCGCTCAGCCGGGGCTGTCTCGCCAAAGAAACATTTTGTAAGGAGCCTTTTACACCCCGATGATCAGCGAGATTCTTCTAGAAAACTTTCTCTTTATGCAAAAAGCCGAGCTCTCTTTTTCATCCGGGCTGAATGTTATTACCGGCGAAACCGGGGCCGGTAAAAGCATACTTCTTGAAGCGGTCAAGCTGCTGCTGGGCAAAAAAGCCCGCACCGGGCTGGTATTGCAGGGGCAAAGCAATGCCAGAATCCAGGCAGAGTTTGTGATATCAAATCTGCCTGAACTTGCCGGTCTGCTTGAAGAATCTGGTTTTCGCAACGAAGAATCTCCTGATCTTCTTTCGATAACACGCACCTTTAAAGACGAGGGCAACGGGCGCGTTCTCGTTAACGGCATTTTAACGACAGCGGCTTTTCTGAAGCAACTTGGCCCCCACCTGATGGAGATCCACGGGCAAAACGAGCACCAGACGCTTCTCGAACCTGAAGTTCAGCGGCAGCTTCTTGACCGCACAGGTGACAGCACTCATAAAAACAACCTTGCAGAGCTGCAAAAGGTTTTTCGTGAACGCCAGAAGCTTCAAGAAAAGCTTTTCGACCTCGAAAACAAAAGTCAGCATGCGGCCGCACGCATTGAAGAACTGCAAACACTGGTAAAAGAACTTACCGCTCTGAATCTTACTACTGTCGATGAAGAAGACAACCTCAAAGAAGACTTGAAGCGCCTCAGCCACGCCGAGCAGATAATAGGCAACCTTCAGGCCGCAGTTGCTTTGCTGAGCGGCTCTGACGAAACCTCTGGCGCAACAGCTTCGCTTTACAAAACTTCCGAAAATTTAAAACGCATAGCACAGTTCGGCACACACATCGAAGAGCTTTTTCAGCGTGCCAACGGTCTGTATTACGAGCTTAAGGCTCTCGAAACCGATCTCGAATCAATTGCCGAAGACACAGAACTCGACCCCGAAAGATTGCAGCAGACTCACTCAAGACTAGCTGATATTTCGCGGGCTTGTCGCAAGTATTCAACAGACTTTGCCGGGCTTTTCGCCTTAAAAGCCTCTGCCACCAATGAACTCGAAGAGCTGTCTACCCCAGACTCTACAAGAGAACGCCTCAGAAGCGAACTGGCAAAAGTCGACACCCGGTTCATATCGCTGACCGACCAGATAGCGGGCACCCGCAAAAAACTGGCAGAGTCGCTGCATACTTCGGTATCGACCGAAATGGCCTGTCTTGGCTTTAATGCCGCCAATTTTACAGTTGCTCTGACTCCTGTAACTCCGGGGCTGCATGGTAGCGAAGCAGTTGAATTCTGTGTTTCGCTTAACCCGGGCGCGCCGGGTGGTCCTTTGCGCAAAATTGCCTCTGGCGGCGAATTGTCGAGAGTAGCGCTGGCTATTAAAAAAATTCTGGCCCGTTGCGATGCGCTGCCGACTCTGGTTTTTGACGAAATAGATGCAGGCATAGGCGGGAAAACAGCCGAAGCGGTCGCCGAAAGTCTGCGCAGCCTGGCCGGCGAAAAGCAGGTATTGCTGGTAACGCATCTGCACCAGATAGCCAAAGAAGGCAGTCACCATTTTACTGTGTGCAAGAGCGTTAAAAACGAGCAAACTTCAGTTGAAATAAAACGGGTAGAACAGTCAGAACGGGTAGAAGAAATCGCACGCATGCTCGGTCAAACCGACATACAGGGGCTGACCTTCGCACGCAACCTTCTTGAAAAGAGAGCTGAAGCCACTATCTGAAATCGCAGTATTTCGCCCCACCGATACTGTTTTCTTCACTCGCAGATCTCACATAAAAAACTCCGTCGGCGCCGGTTTCGCCTTTCCAGTCGAAGCGGCCAGTCATCGGGTCTGGGTAGCTTTTGCGTAAAAACCGGTTTCCTGAGGAATCACGCAAAAGCTCTTCTATAAGGGCCGGTTGCCGATTATGGCAACGCACGAATTTGCCGACAGCACGTCTGAATTCTCCGAGTCTGAAGCGCAACTCGTCTTCTTTTTCGCGTCTGAGGTCAAGATCAGCACGCGGAATAACCACGGTCAGACTGATAGCAAGAAGCACGAGCATAACGCTCAATATCAGCAAAGAGACTCCACGGCGATCAAAAATCGGCATATCTGACACCATCAAGAGCGACACCGTCGGCTCCTGACCTGATATCATAAACGTCTGACTTTCCCGCTTCAGAAGGCACCGTTACCCATGTATCGTTTTTTTCGGTAAAGGGGTCTGGCGGAACAGCTCTGATATAACCCTCAGAAACGAGAGATTCGATGGTATCTGGCCATTTTTCGTGGTCTTTAAAATAGTTATTCAGGGTTGTCCTGAAAATATAAAGGTCGTTTTTCAGAGTCGTTTCTTTGGTGCGAATAATGGTTTTGCCATACATCGGAACCACAGTCACGTATAAAACGCCAATAATGGCCACAACTACGCTCATTTCTACAAGTGTAAAGCCAAAACGGCCACCACCACGAACCTTTTTCATGTCTACCCCCTGGTGCCTCTGTAAAAATCAAGAAAGTTTTCGCCGGCAGTGCGATCGAGCTCATTTTTTTGAGACAACTTTTGCACAGACTGGCCAAAGACCTGGCTTCCGGGCCCAAGACTCGCAATATTCGGCTCAAGCTGTGAAACTTTGCCCTTTTGAATGATACTCATAGCGGTATTATTCATGACCAGAGTTTCATGAACAGGCACAATACGTTTGCCGGCCATATCGGCGATCAAAGCTTGAGAGCATACTCCCTGCAGGCTGTCAGCAAGAACCTGACACACAAATTCTCGGTCTGACTCAGGAAAAGAAAAAATGAATTTTTCAAGGGTATTAACGATACCCAGAGTCTGCATGCTGAGAATTACAAAATGACCGCCGGCAACATATTCA
>SABV01000655.1 GCA_009928855.1 Erysipelotrichia bacterium
CTGGGGCGGGCGCTTGCCCGAGGGCCTGGCGCCCAAGAAGAAGGCCTATCACGTCACCGACCTGTACGCCGGCATGGTGCGGTTTGATACCAGTAGCGGTAAACAGAAGTCCAGCGCCTATCTGACCTTCAGGGTAATGTCGCAATCTTCTTCAGGGTGGATAATTCCTGCAAAACCAGGCTTATACCTTGCAAAAGGGGTCTCTGATTCATTATTGCCGACTTTCAATGCAATAATTAACCAGGCGATACAGACTGGTTCATAGATATATCATCGTTAACTGTTTTAATTGGTTCCCATTTTGTGAATCTGCCGCGATTTCCTCTAATTGGCTTAAATCTCTTGTAACTTTCCTTTTTTGGAACGGTGTCTGGCCCAACATCGTATTCCCAAATATACCCATAATGCGTTAACTCTCGACCTTTGCAGCAAGTTGTAATGCTTGCTGGGCTAAATCCTTGTGTTGCGGCAAGTGAAGCGCTTTCAAATCGTATTGGCGACCCGCCTGCAACCGGAAAACCAACAACCGGCTTGCTGTTTTTATGTTGTCTGCCGGTTTTGCCGAACATTGAATTATTTTCTCCAGCATTTGCAGCAGATATTTTTCTGCGTGTTGCATTGTTTCGTTTCAAACCTTTCCCTCCTTCTGATATCTTTTTTCGATGCTCTTCAGGTAAATGCTTTCCATAGTTGTAATGCTTTTCTCCGCTTTGCGCTTGTGCAATTTTGTCTTTGTGCGCTTGACTAAACTTAACTCCCCTTAGAGATGCTTCTGCGGTAGTCCCTATATTCATAAAGCAAGTGTTACCAACAAACCTAGATAACCACCAGTTTTCTCTTTCATTTAATTTTTCTACTTGGCATTCCTCAAGAATTGAAAAAGAAAAGCTGTCCGCACCATACTTATTCCAAGCGCGTTGCATGTGATCATTGTGGTGTCTATTGCCGCGCAAAGCGGATCTGTGCTGCCCTAGTCTTTTTTCAATCCATGCTGACTGTCCAACGTAATAGCTACACCTTCCGGTATCTGATGTGCATGTTATTAAGTAAAGTCCGCAGGTCTTTTCCATTTTTATATTTTACCAAATTGCCATTGAACCGGTTTATGTAATCGTCCCCGCCAAGCCCGGCCTGTACCTAGCCAAGGGTGTCAGGGACGGCATCCAGCCTACCTTCGATACCATCATCCGCCAGGCCATCCAGCTCGGCGGCTAAACCAGCCTCATTTACGCCTGCCGCGCGGTCTGTCGTGACACCAGACTAGCGGGCATGGCCATCAATTTCGCCCATGCCCCGCCCTGCGGTAACGCCGTGTCCCTCACCGTCATGCCGGTGCGGCGCGGT
>SABV01000656.1 GCA_009928855.1 Erysipelotrichia bacterium
AGCGGTGGTCTGGGAAAATTGGTCAACTCTATAAGTGATGAATCAGTATAATTATAAAAACAGGAGCATCATCATGACAAAACGACCAAGACGAAATCACGGCCCCGCCTTTAAGGCGAAAGTGGCATTAGAAGCCCTTAAGGGCGAGAAAACTCTTTCGGAGCTTGCTCAGCAATTTGAAGTTCACGCGAATCAGATCGTGCAGTGGAAAAAAGAGCTTCTAGAACGGGCAGACGAGCTGTTTGAAAAAGGAAAACGCAAAAACGATGGGCCAGATATCGTTGAATTACACGCAAAGATCGGCGAACTGACTATGGAGAACGATTTTTTATCGGGTGCGCTCGGTCGCATGGGTCGGCCGAGCGGAAGCAAATGATTAATCCGAAGGCAAAACTGACAATCTCTCGCCAGTGCCAGCTTCTGAGTCTTTCTCGCTCATCTTTTTACAGCCATAACAAAGCTGTTAGTCAGCAAGAGCTTGATCTTATGCTCGCGATTGACAAGATTCATCTGGAATTGCCGTTCTATGGCACCAGAAAGATTCAGGTTGAGCTTAATAACCGCGGTTTCTCGGTTGGGCGGGAGAAAGTCAGGAGGTTAATGCGAAAAATGGGCTTAGAAGCGATTTATCGTAAACCTAAGACATCGGTTCCCAAGGCCGGCAACCAGATCTATCCGTATCTTTTGAAAAACCTGCAGATTGACAGAGCAAACCAGGTCTGGACGACAGATATTACATATCTGCCGATGGCTAAGGGATTTGCTTATCTGGTCGCGATTATCGACCTTTATAGCCGAAGGGTGATGTCATGGCGCTTATCGAATACGATGGATGCATCGTTCTGCATAGAAGCCCTAGAAGATGCAATTCAAAAATTCGGAACACCGGAAATCTTTAATACTGATCAGGGCAGCCAGTTTACATCAGACCAGTTTACGGGCGTTTTAAAGGCCCGTGGCGTTAAGATTAGTATGGACGGCAAAGGTCGATGGGTTGACAATGTTTTCATCGAGCGCCTGTGGCGTAGCGTCAAATACGAGGAGGTTTATTTAAAGGCATACCAAACAATGCAAGAAGCAAGGCAAAGCCTACATTCCTATTTCACTTTCTACAACCAGACCCGGTTCCATCAAAGCCTTGACTATCAGACACCCGACATGGTTTACTTCGGCAGGCCTGAGGTCAAACTGGCCGCATGAATATCACTTATAAATCACAAAAACTTGACCAATCAATTCGGGCCACCGCTAACTATCGACATTTTCACTTGTTACAAATAAAATCCCATTCTCTGAATCTGTGTAATTTATTCCCTGCCAATTTGGTGAAGAACCTTTGGTTA
>SABV01000187.1 GCA_009928855.1 Erysipelotrichia bacterium
AACCAGGATCTTGCCAGAAGCCACGGAATTCAGTCAATACCGACTCAGGTTTTTTTCGACAGCGAAAATAAAGAAGTATTCCGCAATACCGGCTTCATTTCTGAAGAAGATGTGCTTGCAAAGTGGGTTGAACTTGGCCTTCTGAAAGCTTCTAATGCCAGCAGAACATCATCTCTTGAATCTGTAACGCCAACAAATGCTTCAGAAACCCTAAAAGTCGAATGATCTCAATCAATGTGCTCAGCCAAATCAAACCGGCTGATAGCAGAATATTCTGCAGTAGAGACAAATCAGTGAGTTTTTGTAAATATGCAGTTAAATGAAAAATACAAAAAATTGTTAACCAACCTGCTGCTGGCATTTGTTCTGGTATCAATCGGCTTCGCACTCGGCAAACACAGTGTTATTAATAAAACTATCAGCAGCAATGTGGTTGCCGCCAGTAATGGCGGCACAACTTCTGCTGAGCGGCTGGTAAAGATTTTTTATATGCACGCCACCTTTCGCTGCGTTACCTGCAACAGCATTGAGAGCCGCGCGAAACAGCTGGTTGAGCGTGATTTTGCCGGTGCCTGGGCCAACAAGAAAATACTCTGGGAAGAAGTTAATTTTCAGATAAACGAAGCTCTGGCGAAAAAGTTTGACGTTGCCGCCAGTTGCGTTGTAGTCGCTGTTGTTCAAGGCGATGAAATCCTTGAGTTTAACCGTCTTGACGATGTCTGGCCACTGCTTGAAAAACCGGCCGAGTTTGATGTTTATGTTTCAGATGCGGTCAAAAAAGCTCTTGGCAAAATCAATGGAGACAACAAATGACATGGGTAAGCATTACTACTGCAGCCTGGCTGGGTATTCTTACGGCAATCAGCCCATGCCCTCTTGCTTCGAACGTTGCCGCAATTTCATTCATTGGCAGACAACTTCACAGTAAAACCGCCATCTTGTTTTCGGGGCTTTTATACACCACCGGCAGAACCCTGACCTATCTAGCCCTGGGTGCTCTGCTTTCATCGGGTGTTCTTGCCAGCGGCGAACTCTCAAGATTCCTGCAGAAATATCTTAACGAAATTCTCGGCCCTCTGCTGATTTTGCTGGGCATGATTCTGCTTGGCCTTATTGGAGCAGGTTTGAGTATCCAGATGGCCGGGGAGGGAATTCAACAGAAAGCATCCAAACACGGAGCTTTATACGCATTCCCGCTGGGAATTCTTTTTGCCCTGTCATTTTGCCCGGTATCAGCCGGTTTGTTTTTTGGCGCCCTTATTCCGCTCGCTGTAAGCAGCAATTCTTCATTGTTTTTGCCAGCTATCTACGGCATTGGCACAGCAATTCCAGTGGTAATCTTTGCGTTTCTGATCGCCTTCAGCAGCAAATGGCTCGGCAAGGCCTTCAATAGGCTGAACCAAATCGAATTTTACGTAAGAACCGCCACCGGAGCAATTTTTATTCTAGTCGGCATCTACTACAGTCTCGCCTATATTTACGGAATCATGCTCGTTAGATAAATTTTGTATGATCTTTACATCGCACTGAGAAACCGCTTTCACTGAAACCCCGAAAGGATTTTTATGACATCACATGGCAATCGAAGAATTAAATTTGCAATCAGCCTGCTCGTAATGGTGTGCCTGATCACTGTCGGATGCGGCTCAGTCACGACAGAGACACAGGCCCCCAAAAAACCCGCTCCCCAAGTGGAAGTCGAAGTAGCGAAGCAAACAGATCTCGTTCAGGCTCTTCCGCTAACTGGTGAAATCATTGCTGTAGAGACCGCGAAAATCAGTTCGACGGTTGATGGAGTTATTGGTTTTTGCGGCTTTCGTGAAGGCGATAAGGTGGAAACAGGCACGACCCTGATCGAGATTGACCGCGAGACTATTCGCGCCGAGGTGTTTTCAGCCGAAGCCGCGCTTGACGTAGCAAAGGCCAAACTTGCCGATCTTACAGCCGGCACCAGGCCTGAAGAAATCGACAAGGCCTATGAAGCGGTCAAACAGTTTAAGGAAAGCACAGAATTCGCCGGCAAGGATCTGGAGCGTATTGAAATGCTTGTTAAGAGTGGCGCTCTGCCAACAGAAGAACTCGAAAAGGCGCGGGTCAAGCAAGTAGGAGAACAATCAAAATACAATTCCGCAAAGCGACAGTTTGACATGCTTAAGGCCGGCCTGACAGTCACTGTTATCGCGGTTCAAAAAGCAGCTGTAAAAGAAGCCGAGGCAAAGCTGGCGATGGCAAAAGCCAGACTGGCTGAATGCACTATTAAAGCACCCTTCACCGGCGTGGTCACCAAGCTGTTGGTAAAAAAAGGTGATATGGCGGCAGTAAAAGCTCCATTGCTTGAACTCAGCAATTTCGACTCGATCGTAGTCAGATGTGCAGTGCCAGAAAAGCACTCTACTGGTCTAACTGAAGGCATGACAGCTGAAGTCAATATTGATGCCATATCTGGCCAAATGTTCACCGCTTCGGTTGCACGCGTCTTTCCTGAACTGGACAGTAGAATGCGCACCCGTACAATAGAACTGGTTTTTGATGATGCCAAAGACCTTATGCCAGGCATGTTTGCTCGACTAAAGCTGGTGCAGCAGAAACTGCCGAACACTATTTCCCTGCCGGTTCAGGCGATTAAGAACAAACCAGATGGCAGCAGCTTCGTTTTTATGCCGCAGGAAGGTAAAGCTGTCGTTCGTCCGGTAAAAACAGGGCAAATTATCGATAACCGCATACAGATAATCGAAGGAATCAGCAACGGCGATAAAGTAATAGTGGCTGGTAACGAAAAGCTCAAAGATGGTTCTGAAATCAGGGTCGCAGGCGGCAAAGGGCCTGTTACTGATAAAAAACCTGCTGGTGAGTCTAAGGCAGCAGCTGGCGGAGAGCAAAAATGATCCTGACGCAATACTCTCTCAAAAACAGACTATCGGTTGCAGCGATAGCTTTCACTTTGCTGGTTCTTGGTCTTTACGGGTTGTCTTCAATACCGGTAGACCTCTTGCCTTCGATTACCTACCCGATGGTCAAAGTTCACATCTGGTGGCGCGGGGCGACTCCTGATGAAATAGACAAAAACCTTGCTGACCCCATAGAAAGACAGATGGCAACGGTCGATGACCTTGACTATCTCGAATCTTCTTCTATTGAAGGCATGTATACCCTGCTGGTCAACTTTAAATATGGCGTTGATGTAAATGTTGGTTATCAGGATGTTCTTGCTGCAATGGCACGTGCAGCCCGCCAGCTGCCTACTGATATCGAACCACCTGTAATCATCAAGGCCGACCCTTCACAGTTGCCGGTTTTACAGATGACCATCAGCAGCGAGAAGTGGGACTTGACCAGACTGCGAACCTGGACCGACGAATGGCTTTCACAACAGGTGCTTTCAGTTCCCGGAGTAGCCGGCAGCGAAATTGTCGGTGGTCTCAAGCGCGAAATTCGCATTCATCTCGATGCCGATGCTCTTGAAAAATACGGGCTGACAGTGCCACAAATTGTTAAAAGACTTAACGAAGAGAATGTCGAGCAATTCAGTGGTCGTATTACTGTTGGTCCCAAAGAAATCATCGCGCGCACCATGGGTGAGTTCGCCTCATTAGATGAAATCAAAAATATTGTGATGATCAACAACGGTGTCACAGTAGTCAAGCTCGAAGACGTTGCTGAAGTCAGCGATTCACATGAAGAAGCACGCGTGATAACCCGCCTCAATGGTAAACCATGCGTAAAACTCAACATTCTCAAACAATCGAGTGCCAATACGGTAGAAGTATCTCTTAATGTAGCCCGCAGAATGGAAGAACTGGCGAAGATCATGCCAGAAGAAGTCACTCTCGGTGTTCTTGAAAACCAGGCTCAGTATATTCAAGATGCGATAAACAGCGTCAAGTCAAGTGCATTTGAAGCGGCAATACTGGTAATAATCGTGGTCTGGCTTTTTCTGGGGTCGTTTCGACAGGTTCTGGTTATTCTTGTCGCACTGCCACTTACCCTGATATTTAACTTCGGGCTTATGAAAATTGCCGGCTTTTCTCTCAATATTTTTTCTCTTGGCGGCCTGGTTGTTGCTATCGGCGTGCTTGTTGACAACTCTATCATCGTAATTGAGTCGGTTGCGGTCAGACGAAAACTTTTTCCTGATGAAAACACTGATCAAGCGATCGAGAAGGCGACATCAGATATTGGGCCGGCTATTGTTGCGGCGACCTTGTCTTTTCTGGCGCTTTTTCTACCATTTCTGCTGGTGCCAGGTCTTTTGAGCCTGTTGTTCAACGAGCTCATAATGGTTATAGCCGGAATTGTTATTATAAGCCTTCTGGTTGCAATCACTCTTACGCCTTCAGTAACTGGCTTCCTGACTGCTGGTGTCGAACATGGCAGCACCAGATTCACGCGCTTTTTCGATAGAGTCAGTGAATATTACGGAAAAGCGGTTGATTTTTTCTGCCGAAGATCCTGGTCGGTGCTGGCTGTTTTCGTTCTGACACTGGTTATCGCGGGTATCATGATCAATAGAACCGGCACAGAATTTTTACCTAAAATGGATGACGGAATGGTTATGGTAAAAGTTAAGCTGCCAACTGGAGCATCGCTTGCTCAAACCAACCAGGTTCTTGCCGAAATTGAAAAGAAGATTGCTGATAACCCTCTCATTGAAACCATATTCACGCTTTCCGGTGGCAAGGTCTGGGGTCTTTACACTTATGAGATAGCCAACGAAGGCGAATTGAATATTCAGCTCGTGCCCCAATCAAAGCGAAAACTATCTACCGATCAGTTCGTCGCCCAGATTCGACCTCTGATAATGCAGGTGCCGGTGCCAGGTGGCATGGCCATGGTAAGCAAAATGAAAATGAAAGGTATACGCAAACTTGGCGATGCCGACATTGAAATAAAAATTAAGGGCGATGATATTCCAACTTTGTTCTCGTCTGCCAGAAAGTATGTCGATGCCTTAAGCAATCAGAAGAATCTGACAAACATAAATCTTTCTCTCGATATGAATAAACCAGAATTTCAGGTCTTCATAGACCGTCAAAAAGCGGCAGACAGAGGCGTAACAGTTGCCGAAGCTGCACGCACTCTGCGCTCTCTGGTCACCGGCACCGTAGCAACCCGGTATCGAGACGGTAGCGAGTATTATAATATCAGAGTCATGATTCCTGAAAATCGTATGGTAAGCCAACAGGATCTCGAACTTTTACCTGTTACCAGCAGCAGTGGGAAAGTATATAAGCTTAGCGACATCGCATCAGTAAAGCAGGCATTTGGCCCTGTAGAAATTATTCGTGACGATCAGATCAAACAGGTCATCGTGCGCGCCGACGCGGCCGGTACAAGTGTTGGTCAGGCTCTTGCAGAACTCAAAACAGCAGTAGAAAAGATTAAGCTGCCAAGCGGTTACACTGTAAGCTTTGGCGGCGAAGCTCAGATGATCGCCGATATGGTGAGCTCGGTTACCAGTATTATGTTGTTTGCCGTGTTTTTCTCTTTTGTTGTTCTGACAGTTCAGTTCAACAGCCTCAAACTACCGACCATTATACTTGGCAGTGTGCCGTTCTGCGTAGCCGGTGTGTTTTTTGTTTTAATGCCAACCGGATTCCCGGCCGGAGCAACTGTTCTGATCGGCGTTCTGGTGGTAATTGCCGCTGCCGTTAACGATGGCGTTCTTTTGTTAACCTTTGCCGAAGAACTTCGCGAAAGCGAAGGACTTCCAATTGTCGAAGCGGTGGTAAAGGCCGCAAAAGTAAGGCTTCGCCCGAGAGTAATGACCACAGCCAGTGTTCTGACCGGGTTTATACCGATGGCTGTTTCTTCTGCAGGTGGTGGCGGGATGTTGCAACCTATGGCTATTGCAGCTATAGGCGGCCTCAGTATGGAAATGCTTGTTGCTATGTTTTTGATGCCATGCCTTTATGTTATCGTTACTTCGCGCGAAAAAAGCTCAAGCAAACAAGCGCAAGGCAGCAATTAAATCAATATGGGAGCCAATATGAAGTCTCTAACAAATATCAAGATAATTAAAAAACATTGCCTGCCTGTAATCGCAATGTTGGTAGCTGTATTGGTAACAGTAAATCCTGGTTCTACCAATGCGGCAGACAGCGAAATGTTTACCGCCGAACAATGCATAGAACATGCCCTGGCTAACTCGCCAGTTCTGGCCATAGCAGAAACTGACGTCACGGCAGCTGAAGGTTTAATTACAGAAGCGCAGGCTGCTCAGCAGCTCACCCTGAAGCTCAGCGCCGCTGCGAGGCATTACGATCAGAACCGCACCGGCCACATGGGTGCTGCTCCTGGTGCAGAACAATTCTACGACACCGACCTTAATGAAATGCAGTTGCAGCTGCGACAGATGATCTGGGATTCCGGTCGAGCTCAGGCAAAACTAAATGCCAGCCGCAATATTCGTGATGCCCGAGCCAGTCAAAAACTGCGCATCGAGCAAGAACTGCTTTTTTCTGTTCTGCTTGCCTGCATCGACGTAGTAAACCAGCAAGCGGTAATTGAAGCGGTTATACAAAACATCGAAGATGTTAATGCCGCTCTGGCCAGAATTCGCAAGCTTGAAGAAGTTGGCAAAGTTGCCAACGTCGATGTATTACGCGTTGAAGTTCGTGAGCAGGAAATTTATTCACAAAAAGAAGCCGCTGTTCATACACTGAATTCGAACCTGGCAAGACTGGCAAGAATTTGCGGAATGCCGCAGACTCCTGAAGGCATCGCCTCAGACAGTATAGAAACAATAATACAATTTCCCGAAATAAAACCTGAAGAATACCTGACAACAGCCCTCGCCCAGCGCCCCGACCTGCTTGCTCAAAAAGCTAAACTCGAGGCGGCCCGATATGAAAAAAAAGCTGCCACAACCGGCAATCAGCCGATTCTAAATGTCGTCGTTTCCGGCAATCAATATGGAAATGATGGCGGCAAAGCTGTCAACAACGGTTTTGCCGGGTTGGAACTTGGCTGGCAGTTTAGTGACGGCGGTTTTACCCGCGCCCGCAAAAAAATTGCCACCGCCAATAAAGCAGGAAAAGCCAAAGTTTATGGAGGACTAAAATGCGAATCTTTCAAA
>SABV01000011.1 GCA_009928855.1 Erysipelotrichia bacterium
GAGAGTTTAATGACTATTTCTTTTGTTTCCATATTGTTAATCTACCAGATAATAATGCAATATTGTATCAGTTTTTATTCTTTGTCTGTTTTGCATTGTGAATGCCTGCTGTGCTTAAAAAATCAATTGTCATGGGGCGTGGCCAGAGGTTATAAGTATATAGACAGACATTTAAAGCAGGGGTTGTATGCTTCACAAAAAAATGACTTTGAATGAAGCCGTTAATAAATTGCGACTGCACTATTTTGCAATATCTCTGGCGGTGCAGACCATCTGGTTACTGACCCTCTGTAATTTTTTTGCCGGTCTGTTTTTTTTGATTCTGAGACAGCTGCAGATTGCGGAAGTGAACTTCGTTGGATTTGCTTTTGCATGCGTGCCGGTGTGCGCATTGCTGGCGTCTATCCGGGTCATGCGCCACATGATTTCGCACGCGCAGGGACTGGCAATTATAGATAGCTGTAACCATACCGGCGGTCTGCTTATGGCTACTTACGAAACCGGCGATCATAGCTGGTCTGATAGATTGCCCGAAAGTTTTATTATTCCCCGTCTCAGGATGAGGGCAAAACTTTTTAAGCGTCTGCCGCCATTTTTTTTGTCTTTGATTTTTTTGCTGCTTTGCATTCATTTGCCATTATACCTGGGCTTTACTGCTATTGACCCGCGAATCAATCTGCAGGAAATCACTAAAAATACGCAAATACAGATAGAAACGCTTGAAGAAACCGCTCTGATGAAAAAAGAAGAGGCCGTTGAACTGAAGCAGGCTCTTGAGCATATTATCGCCAATTCTGATCGCAATAATCCGGCTAAAACTTTTGAGGCCCTTGATCAGCTTCAGGCAAAACTGAAAAAAGAATCCTCAGAAAACGCCCGCTCGATGATTGCTGAACTTGCAAAACTGGGTAAGCTTGACGCCCTTACCGACGATCTCACAAAGAAGGCTGCCGCAGATAACCCTGTAGAATCATCAGAAGCTGCCGCTGCTCTTAAAAACAGTCTGAAAAATTCAGATTTAGAAGATGCTTTGAGCGACGCTTCGCGTCAATACCTCGATAAAGCAATGCAGCAGAGTCTTGTTGATAAACAGATTTCTGCACGAGAATTGTCGAAGCTCGAAAAAGAACTCAAGGAATACATTCAAAAACAGGCAGATAAAAAGCGTCTGATTGCTGAAAAGCTTGCCAAAGCCCGACTCATAGATAAAAAAACTTTTGAACAGCTCAAAAAAGAGGGCCGAATAAAACCGGTCAGCCGTTCTGATATTGAACAAAACCCTGATATAGATTTGATCATCGCACCTGAAGAGTTCGGCAATTCTGCAAAAACAGGTGGTGCTGCTGACGATGGTAACGCGCACGGAGCCGCTACTACAGGCGAAAAGCAGGGTGGCGGGTTCAGTTCCGGGGGAGTAAGTCGGGGCGGTGAATCTGCGCCGCTGAATTTTAATCGTAAAAGTTCTGAGCATAACATCGAATTCAGAAATGAACAGCTTCCGCCCGCTGATTCACGTTCTCTTGAAAATGCCGTGACGGTTGGTATAGGAGTGAGCGCTCCAGAGGTAGATACAGAAGATTCTTCTGCAAAAACGCCCGCAGCAGAATCGTTTAAGCAGTCATCCAGAAATGTCGGTGAGTCTGTTATAATTCTTCCCAGACACCGCAGTGCCGTAAAAAAATATTTCGAGAGAACAACGCCATAAAAGACCGGAGAAAATAATGAATCAGCCCACAAAACTGGTTGCGCAGCAAGAACTGGAAGCCGCAGCTGCAGAGGCACATCGCATTCTTCAAGAGCTCAACCGCATTTTGGTAGGGCGATCTGATTTGCACCGAATGGTGCTTGTCGGCATTCTCAGCAAGGGGCATATTCTTCTCGAAGGTCTGCCAGGAGTAGGCAAAACGGCATTGATAAAGGCGCTCGGTCAGTTGTTGTGCTTAAAATTTAATCGGGTTCAGTTTACGCCTGATTTGATGCCAGGAGACATTCTCGGAGCGCATATTTTGCAGCAGAATGTCTCTGGGCAAAGACAGATGGAGTTTCAGCCGGGGCCAGTTTTTGCAAACATCCTGCTGGCCGATGAAATCAATAGAGCTTCGCCCAAGACTCAGTCTGCACTTCTAGAAGCAATGCAGGAACATTCTGTCACACTGCTTGGCACTACACGCACCCTGCCTGAACCTTTTTTTGTTCTGGCTTCTCAAAATCCCATAGAGCTTGAAGGCACTTACCCGCTACCCGAAGCGCAGCTTGACCGATTTTTGTTTAAACTTGAAGTTAAATCAGCTTCTGCCGAAACTTTGCGTGAAATTATATTCTCTCGCAGGCATGGAGAGCCCCCTTTGCCTCAATTCAGCATTTCTTCAGAAAAACTTGCCGAACTGTTTTCGGTAATGAACCGTATCTATCTGCCCAGCCCTGTTGCTGATTATATTGCCCGGCTGGTACATGCTACTGACCCGGCTACCTCGACAGCAAGCCCTCAGGTGAAAGAGTTTGTGCAATATGGAGCCTCGCCACGTGCGGCTATCGCTGTTGCTGAGGCTGCGCGTGGTGTTGCGCTGTTTGCGGGCCGCCCTTCTGTTGGTTTTGAAGATGTCAGAGAAGTCTTTATTCCGGCATTGAATCATAGAGTTTTACTTAATTACAAGGCCAGGTTCGAAGGTGTCACTTCTGCAAATATCCTCGAAAAACTGCTTAAAGTCACCAAAGAGGCTGATCTTGAATTTACTTCCGAAACGGCAGCTGTCATGCCGGCTGAGGCCTGAATTTTATGAAACGGCTGTTCTGCCTTTCGCTGCTGATTCTTTTAATGATCTCAGGTTCTGTCGGATCAGCCCAGACTCTGGATTATGACGGTCTTCGTTTTACTCTTTTACCGGATCTGGCATCCAAGAATTATAGCGGTTATGTTTTTGTGCGTGTGCTTATTGCAAATGCTTCCGGGCGCGAGCGCAATCTGAGAATCTTTATTAAATCAGATTATTCACGTGATATTGAGGAAGTTTCCCGAAAATTTTCTGTCTCTTCTGGTGGGGTGCGCGAAGAGGCACTCTTTTTGCCCATTTCTGATTTTTCCTCTGCCGGTCTCAGAGTTGAAGTCGATGGCGTGCTATTGAGAGACACACTTTCAAAGTATTTCAGGTCTTATCGCAATTATTATACGAAAAAGCAGGCTCTTGTTGATTCTGCAATTGCTCGCACTGATTTTGACGCGGCATTTGCAGGAACTGGAGCTAAGACCGGCTTTGAGCTCGAAATGAATCAATTCGAGGGCAGTTTGTCGCAGTTATACCGTAACTGGCTCGGCTATTCTCAGTTTGATGCGCTTATTTTTTACGCCGATACAATAAGACAAATGCCGGATACCGTCAGGAGTGCTGTCTACGATTATGTCAGGGCCGGCGGATTTTTGTTGAGCATCGGAGATGTCGATCTCCCCGCAGATTTCTATAAATGTAACGCACCTGATAACTCTGCTACACCCTGTTATGCCGGCGGGTTTGGGCGTGTCGCTATTCTCGGTGAGGAATTATTTAAACAAGCCGCTGCCGGCGGGGAGCAGAGCTTTGTTATCGCTAATTTTTTTTCTACTGCTATTTTTCGCAATGATCCGGCATTGAAGTTCGTTGATGACGAGATTGAAACCGTTTCTGCCAGGTGGCTGATGGCAATTATCTACCTCTTTGCTTTTTTGATTGGCCCCGTCAACGTCTTTGTGTTACATCGAATCAGGCGTAAAATCTGGGTTTTCTTTACTGTGCCATTTGCGTCTTTGTTGTGTTGCTCGTTTATTTATACGTATTACGTGATTTATGAAAGCTCGACATTTAAAATAAAACGCCAGTCGCTTACATTGCTCGACGAACGCGAAAACCGCGCTATAACTCTGGCTAATTATGCCGTGTTTTCTTCTCGCAGCAGACCAGAGGGTTTTCATTACGATATGAACACAGAAGTTTACCCAATTACAAAAGATGATTATCGTTCAAACGATGCCGGGCGATATATTTTTCTCGACGAAGATCAGCACTTCGCAGATGGTTGGATAAAACCAAAAGTGCCGCGTTATATGCATATTCGTTCAATCCAGAACCGCAGAGAGCGTGTGCAGTTGCTTAAAACCGCTGCGGGATATGATCTGGTAAACGGCCTTGGTGAAGACATTCAGGAAATCTGGCTGCTCACCCGTGATAACATTTGCTGGAAAGCCAGCTTTGCAAAAGCCGGTGAAAAAACTCAAATGCAGCAGGTCGGGGTCGGGATGCCTGTTGTTAGGTCTTTTGCGGCGATTTATGATGACAAATGGTTTAATTGTCTCGAAAGTTTAAAGCGCCATCCGCAAGATTTCTTGTCGTCAGGCACTTATATTGCTCGTCTCAAAGCTTCGCCTTTTCTCAAACAGGCGATAGAGACTGCTGCCGAAACAACAGATGAGGCTTATGTTATTGGCATTCTCAAAGAGGAGCCGCAGCAATGATATTCAGAATAAACAATCTCAGCAAAAACTTTGGCCAGACACATGCGGTCAGAAATCTGAGTTTTCAGTTGTGCAGCGGTGATATTACCGGTTTTGTCGGTCCTAACGGCGCAGGTAAAACTACTACCCTGAGAATAATGGCCACCATCGAAGAGCCCACTTCAGGTTTTATCGATATCGATAATCGTTCTATCGTTGCTCATCCAGAATTCGCGCGACACATGATCGGATTTGTTCCCGATTCGCTGCCTTTGCAGAATGATATGACGGTTCACGAATATCTCGATTTTTTTGCCCGTGCCTATGGAATTATGGCCGCCCGCAGGCGAAGTCTTGTCGAAGATCTTGAAGAATTTACCAATCTGACGGGCATCAGAGAAAAGCTTATTCTGGCCCTTTCAAAAGGCATGAAACAGAGGGTCAGCATTGCCCGGGCCTTGATTCATGACCCGCCTTTTTTGCTGATGGATGAACCGGCGGCCGGCCTTGACCCCCGTGCTAGAATCGAACTGCGTGAATTGTTGAGAGTTCTGGCACGTCAGGGGAAGGGTATTCTTATCAGTTCGCACATTCTCAGTGAGCTTGCAGAAATATGTAACTCTGCTCTGATTATTGAGCAGGGCAGTTTGCTTAAGTTTGGTTCAATAGAAGAGGTGACCAATCATAATGTGACGGTCAGAAAGCTCGTTATAAAGCCTCTTACAGAACTTGAAGCTCTCAGTCGTTTTTTGTTGCTCGAACCCGGAGTTGAGAATCTGAGCGTGAATGGAAAAATGCTTGAATTTGATTTTGCCGGAAATGATGAAGAAGCCTGCGAGTTGCTCAATAAAACGATAGCAGCGGGGCACAGACTCGTAGAATTCCGTTTCAGGCAGCAAAATCTAGAATCCGTGTTTATGAATATTACGAAGGGTGAAGTGCAATGATTGCCTTAAATGATGTCATTGATCGAATAGACGACCGTCTTAACCCCATTATCGTTAAAGAATTGCGCCAGGTTGTCAGGGGGAAATTTTTCTGGGGTCTGTTGATTCTTTTTCTTGGTATTCAATGTGTCGTTTTGAGCCTTTCCATTGCCGATCGTGGTTTGACAAATCGCAGCGTTGGTGCTGATACTCTCTCTTTTCTTTTTGTTATTCTTTTTCTTGCCAGTTTTGCCATGATTCCTCTTTATTCGGGCTTTCGTTTTGCCCGTGAACGTAACGAAGGTAGTGATGAACTGCTTTTTATAACTACAATCACACCGCAATCGATAATTATGGGCAAATTTTCTGCCAGTATGATTTTTATTCTGCTTATTTACAGCGCTTTTGCCCCATTTATGGCTATGACTTTCTTTTTAAGCGGCGTAGATTTCACCGTTACTTTTGTCGTGCTGATTTTCGGATTGCTTGTCAGTGCCTGCGGGACAATGCTGCAGATCGCCTTTGCCAGCATGGCTGGCGATAACAATGCCATGCAGATTTTTCGTGTAATGGGGTTTGTGTTTCAGATAATCGTGTTTTTCAGTCTGGCCGGTGTTTGTTCAGATATGGTAAGCCATGGAGTCAGTCGCTTTTTTGGAAGCGCGAATTTTCTTTCTTCGTTTCTTTCGTTTGCGTCTGTCATGGTTATGATTACCTATTTTCTTTATATTGCAGCATCGGCAGTAATTTCGCCCGCAGGAACCAACAAGATGTTGCCTGTACGACGTAATTTTGTTTTTCTGTGGGGCCTTTCGTTCGCTCTGGCAGCATATTGGGCTGTTACTTTTTCGGATGTAAAAATATTTTTTTTCTGGGGTGGTGTGGTAAATGTCGCATTGGGGTGGTTTGCTTTTGTAGCAGTCTCTGAGAGAGACCACGTAAGCGAAAGAGTTGCTCGTGAACTGCCTTGCGGTTTTTTTAAAAGGCTGTTTGCCTTTGTTTTTTTCAGCGGTGCAGCCGGAGGGCTGACGTGGGTGTTTTGTATGAGCCTGCTGACTATCTCTTTAGGTTCGCTACTGGGAGAATTAATGCCAGCTGTTTCAACTTCTGAGCCACTTAGACGAGAATTTGCAGATTTTACAATCGGTCTGATGGCCTATTCGTTTGCTTATTCGCTTATTGCTGCTTTCATTCGCAGAAATTTTCTCGCCGAATACATTGATATTCGCAATACCTGGGTTATTGCGTTACTCACGTGTGTAGTGTTTTCGATTGCTCCAATATTTGTTGGCATTTTTATGGGCGCAGATTCGAATCTGTTGATGGTGGGCAATCCAATGATGCTTTTACAGAGCCAAAGCAAAGGTGAGGGGCTACTTTTTGCTTTTATAACAGCCTTGTTGGGTGTGTTTATTAATTTAAAATGGTTTTTTGCACAAGTTCGAGAATTTTTTTCAGTTGCTAACCCTTCTGAGTTGCCGCCGGAAGCTGAACAGCCCAGATGAATGATATATTGAGACAATCGATCAAGCGCGCAGAACTGGCGGGGCAGAGGTTTTATCTCAATGTTTCGTCGAGATTTTCAGGTTTGCAGGGGGGCAGCAGATTTGGCCGGAATACGGGAAATTCGCTCGAGTTTGTCGATCATCGAGAATATCAGCCCGGTGATGATGTAAGGCATATCGATTGGAACGCAATGGCCCGTTGTGATCGGCTCACTGTAAAACTTTATCGCGAAGAGGTCTCGCCTCACCTCGACATTCTTATCGATACCTCTGCTTCGATGAATCTGGAAAATTCAAAAAAGCGCGAAGGAACAGTGGGGCTGGCTGCAATACTTCGGGTTGCTGCCATGAATGCAGGTTATTCTACTGCATGCTGGCTGTTGAATGATCGTTGCAGCCTTGTTGAGCCCGCCGGTCTTTCGCCAACAGAGTGGCGCAGTGCCGAATTCGATTATTGCGGAAACGTTGGACAGACAATCGCGTCTTTCCCGCCAAAGCTCAAGCCGGATGGGGTAAGAATACTGCTCAGTGACCTTTTTTGGAGTCAGGAACCAATGAGTGTTTTACGACAACTGGCAGATGGAGCCGCTTTGCTGGTGGTTGTGCAGATGCTTGCTCAGGCGGATGTTTCGCCGCCGCTTGCCGGCAACATCATGCTGCTTGATTCAGAAACTTCTGAAACAATTGAGCTGGTAGCGAATGAGTCACTGATGCGTGAGTATCAGAGCAGTTTTATTCGGCATCAGGAATACTGGAAAAAATCCTGCACTCGCATTGGCTCAGTTTTTTGCCATTGCATCGCCGAAAAATTGGTCTCTGAATTTGTCCCTGTTGAGCTTTTAAAAAACGAAATACTGATGACCAGGAGTTGATATGCCAGTTTTTCTGAATCCCATGGCTTTATGGGGCGCAACCCTGGCGCTGGTTCTTGCAGCTATATATTTTTTTCGCCGTCAGTCGCATGCCGTAAAAGTTTCATCTCTGATGTTCTGGAGCAAATTCAGAGTTCCTGCCGATGGCGGAAGACGACTTACCTCGTTGCAAACACCCCTTGTTATGCTGATAGAAATGCTTATCCTGCTGTTGCTGGTTCTGGCAGCCGCAAACCCCGGCGTTATCAGCGGCGAAAAATTTGTTCCGCTGGTATTGATTCTTGATGATTCTTTTTCTATGCGGGCAAATGACGAACAAAGTGCCCGAAATACTGCGATAAAGTTTATTCACGATAATATTTTTGCGCGGGGCATATATAGAATCAGTATGGTAAGAGCCGGGGCTCAACCTGAATTTATTGGCCGACACGATATGTCTTCAACTGAGGCAGGCATGCTACTTGAAAACTGGCGTTGCAATGCTTCTTCTGCCGATCTGAAAGCTGCAATCAGGCATGTTCACGAAAGCTTGTCGCCGGGTAGCAATATTGTCGTTGTTACTGATGCTGTTCCTGAATACGCGCCGGCCCATGGAACCGCATGGCTGGCGTTTGGCAAACCACTCTCTAATCTTGCCGTCACCGCTGCCAATCGCTATGCCATGGGTGATCTGGATCGCTGTTTTTTTGAGTTTTCAAATTTTGCCTCTGAGCCGGCACGCCTTATCGCTGAAATCTCGCTTCCAGAGTCTTCTACAATAATCGAAAAAATAGATACCACTTTGCCGCCGCGTTCTCAGCGCCGTGTAAGAATATCTTTGCGAGATTGCGCGGCGCTCGTCAAAGCTGAGATAAAAAATGACCCTGTTAAATTCGATAATCTTGCCTGGTTGCTTCCTGTGCGTCGACGGCCTGTTGAAGTCGAACTTGATATTAAAACAGAAAATATGAAACGGCTGGTTAAGCACTCTGTAGAAGCTTCAGGCCTGGGTGTCATTGTCGCATCTTCTGCTGAAATAGTGTTTCATGAGAATGTTAAATTGTCACATAACCACAATGGAATATGGCACTTTAACTTTCATAATGCTTCGCAGCCGGTTTTGCTGCGTGGAAACGTTGCAATCGATAAAACACACCCGCTTTGTCTGGGCTTGCCGCAGGCCAGGGCCGCCTGGGCCTTTGACAGCAAGTTTGCAGAAAAGGGCCGACCACTGCTCTCGCTCGCAAATATTTCTCTGCTGACATTGTCTGAAAGCGCGGATGAGAGCTATAATTTTTATTTCAACTTTTCACCGGATTTTTCAAATCTGCAAAATACGCCAATCTGGCCGGTTCTTTTCTGGAATCTTCTAAACTGGCGCCAACAAGCCAACCCCGGGCCTGAGTCTTTTAATTGCAGAAGCGGTACTCAGGTTGGCGTATCTATTCCCGCTGGTAACTCTTCTCTTCTGCTTGTTAAACCGAACGGCAAAACTTCTTCGCTCCGTGTTTCTCGCGGTCGGTCATTGTTCTCGGCTGACGAACCTGGACTTTATCGACTTGAAACAACAGATGCTTCCTGGTCCGTTGCCGTTAATCTAGGTTCACCACAGGAGTCAGACTTAACAGTGTGCAGCACTTCAGCTGCCAGTAATGTGCTCGATCCGGGTGATATCGCAAAATATTTTGCCGATGCTCGCTGGTGGTTTATAGTTCCGGCTCTGTTGCTGATGGTATTGCATCATTGGCTTATTGGCAGAAAGAGGTGTGATCGTGTTCACTGAAGCGCATTGGCTTATTCTGCTGATTCCTGTAATCTGGCATGTTTTGCGCACTCCATTGCCCTCGCGTAAGATTCGTTCAATAAGAGCGCTTATGGTTATTTGCGTTCTGCTGGCTCTGGCCGGTTTACAATTGCGCCTGCCGGGGCGTGAAGGCGTCATTGTTGTAGTGGCAGACCGTAGTTTGTCGATGCCATCGTTGTCTGACGCTCGAATTGGCGAGACTATGGAATTGCTCAAAAGCCAGATGCCGGCAAATGCAAAACTCGGTCTGGTATCTTTTGCTGATGAGGCAAGGGTTGAAATGCCACCTACCAGAAGTGCTTTTACAACGTTCAGTGGCGATATCAATCAGGAGGCCTCAAACCTGAATGACGCCATAAATCGTGCCTTGTCGCTTGTTCCAGAAGATCTGTCCGCCAGGATTGTAGTAATATCAGACGGTCTGTGGAGCGGAAAAGATCCGGAAGAGTCCGCTTTCAAGGCTGCCGGTCGCTCTATTCCCATAGATTATCGTCTGCTTTCGCGGTCAGGCGAGGATGATACTGCAATAACAGATTTTTCTGTACCCAGTATGCTTAACCCGGGCGAATCTTTTGTTATCTCTGCCGAAATTCTTTCGCCGTTTGAGCAACAGGCACATATTAACCTGCAATGTTCGGGGCGTAATGTTGCAGATTTCTCAAAAAAATTGCGGCGGGGCAGAAACAGTGTCATTTTTCGACATACGGCTCCATCTGCTTCTGTAGCCAGATATCGTCTTTCGGTAAAGGGCGAGAGCGATGATTCGGTGCCAGAAAATAACCAGGCGTTCGCTGTTTCTGAAATTCTCGGTAAAAAACCGGTTCTTATAATTTCAGACTTTCAGGGCAGCCCGCTTCATGAGCTCCTTAAAAGCGTCGGTCAGGGAGTCGAATCAAGGTCTCCGGGGGGTATAAACTGGAGTATCGAGTTTTTGGCCGGTTATTCGGCAGTAATCATCGAAAATATTTCGGCTGATCGCCTTTCATTACATGGAATGCAAATGCTGGCTGCCTGGGTACGCCACATTGGTGGCGGTCTTTTTATCACTGGCGGTAAAAATTCTTATGGAAACGGCGGTTATTACCAGTCTCCGCTTGAAGAAATATTGCCGGTTTCTCTTGAGTTGCGAAGTGAACATCGCAAAATGGCCCTGGCAATGATGGTCGTTTTAGATCGCTCCGGAAGCATGGCTGCGCCGACCCGCGGTGACAGAACTAAGATGGATCTTGCAAATATTGCTGCGGCAAGTTCCATGGATCTTCTCTCGCAGCATGACGAATTTGGTCTGTTGGCGGTAGACACTGAAGCGCACGTAATAGTGCCATTGCAGCCCCTCGTCGACAAAGAACGGTGGCGCGATAAAATTTTGCGCGTCGAATCTATGGGCGGCGGAATCTACGTTTATGAGGGAATAAGCAAGGCGGCTGAAATGCTTTTGTCTGCAAAAGCCGGAGCCAGACATATAATTCTGTTTGCCGATGCCTCTGATGCAGAAGAGCCCGGGCGATACTGGGAGCTTCTGGATAAACTTTGCAAAACCGGCATGACTCTGAGCGTCATCGGGCTCGGCACAGAAAATGATTCTGATGCAAATCTGCTTGTCAAAATTGCCGAGGCGGGCAAAGGCCGCATCTTTTTTACTCGTGAACCTGAAGAATTACCGAGATTGTTTGCTCAGGATACTTTTGTGGCGGCCAGAAGCACCTTTGTCGAAGAGATTACTGAAGTTGAGTCTTTGCCAGCCAGCAGCATGTTTGCCGATGATAAGCAGTTGGCGTTTAAGACAACAATCGGCGCTTATAACCTGTGTTACCTTCGTCCCGAGGCCACTCTGGTGGCAAAAACTCTAGACGAAAATCACGCGCCACTCCTGACGGCGTGGCAGTGCGGACTTGGTCGGGTTGTTTGCTACACGGGAACAACCGAAGGTGCTGCCGGCGGCGAATTTTTGAGGCAGCCGCAGTCATCTGATATTTTTGCCGGCGTTTGTGGGTGGCTGACTCTAGACAATCGGCAGGATCTGGGCGAAATGATGGTGACTCAACAAATAATTGATGGTCGCTGGAAAGCAATTATTCATCTTGATCCTGAACGTGAGCGCGAGTTATTCAGTGATACTCCGGAAATAGACGTTCTGCGTTCTTTTTCTGGCCGCTCCCCCGAACGCGAAACCATCGCCATGAGCTGGGAAACGGCAGATTCACTTGCTGCTGAATTACCCTTGAAGGGCAACGAAGTTATTGTTGCAATGGTAAAAAGCGGCCCCAAAAACCTGCGATTGCCTCCCGTCTGTTTACCCTATGCCAGTGAATATGCTTTGCAGTCAAGTAATGCCGGTGCCGAAAAACTCAGAAGCATTGCTTCAATAAGCGGTGGTCGTGAATTAATAGACCTGTCAAGAGCCTGGGAAACGATGCCGTCGAATATTCAGTTTCGCGGTCTTTCGGGGGAACTGTTATTTCTGGCTCTCTTTTTGTTTATTCTGGAGATTGCGGAACGCAGAACTGCTGTTCTTAGCCTCTTTGCCGATAAATTGCGGCGCAGAAGAGGTAAAAAAAAATCTGCTTCTTTTCGGCGCGCTGCAGATATTGAAGCTCCAGCGACCTCAATCGTGACCTTAGATCAATCGCCAAAAATTGTGGCGGAGATACCAGACAAGGCAGAGTCATCGCCGGTGAATAATGATTCTGGAGTTGCTGCCGCCCTGAAAAAGGCTAAAAAAGATGCCGGCAAGCGTACCTCCGGTTGACGACCATAAAAAAGAGCTCCGCAAATACTTTGCAGGAGCTCTTTGGTTTTTTGTCTTTTTCAGCGATTATGGTGATGTCTGTGCCGAGATGGAACTTCGCATGAGTTCGCCGTTTCCATGCCCATCATCAAGTTGGTAGATTTGTATTCGTGGTTTTCGATATTTCTTTCGCCATAATAGCAGTTCAGTATCGAATCCATTTCTTCTCTGCCTTCTGAAATGCGCACTGATTTTTCCCATGTTTCCTGCGTAAGCAGCGGCTGAAGAGGTTGCTCAACCTTTGAAAGGTTTTTCATGGCTTTGATCAGCTGCTTGTCCCAGGTTTTGTGGTATTTTACCAGATCGTCAGGGTAAACGATTTTGCGACGGGTTCCTTCATCAATGCCTCTGAAAGGCTCATCAATGTTCAGATACCCATAATCATCGGTCAGCTCTTCGCCTTCTTTGATGTCTCTTATTGCGATTTCATAATCATACGGTGTAGTCATGCAGTTTGAATGAAAGCTGTGATTTACGTATCTTCCGTTGTCCCAGCAAAGAATGTGGTTGCCTTTGCTGTTGCGAAAGCAGTATTTATCCATGATTTCTTTAAACATGGGTGCCAGTAGATCAACCTGATTCTGGGTAAACTCACGGTCGAGTTTGTCAAAAGCCCAGGTAATGGTTCCTTTGGGGATAAATCTTGTTGCAACAACGCCGTAGCCAATCTCATTGTTGATGAAGCGAAGTTCAGTCCATGGATGTATCATAGTTTGCCTTTCAGAATAAGAGGGAAGATCAAAACGCACGAAACCGCGAAGACCCGCTTTAACTGCCTTGTGACAGCTAGATGTATTTATTTGAACAACGCAATTGTATAGCTGCAATTGTACCTCTTCAATTAGCTAATAAGCTGTTTTTGGGGGGCTGCAGGCGGCCCTTGTCGGTTATGAGTCTTTTTTGCATATTATTTATTCAAATCAAGTTTGTTCAATGATAATCATCGCGCGATAAAAATAATTTTGCCTCATGTGGTTTTAAAAAGAACAAGAAAGCGTGAAAAGCCGCTGATATGCGGTTTGGACATGGCCAATACGCCTTTTGCCAAAGCATTTTGTCTGGTATTTATGGCTGAAGTCCGGCTTCTGTGGGTAAATAAAATGGCATTCTATTTTATTATGTTGCCGCCTTCTTTTGCAGTTAATCTTGCAACTGTTTATTTCTGCGGGTATTCTGTTTTTGTAGCCACTTATGTGAGGAGCAGCAAGAATATGAGAAACTTTTTTATCATAAGCCTTTTAATAATGGGATTAATAAACAGTGCGCCTTCTGTAATAGCCCAGGAAGCCGTCGACTACCCCCTTTTAAGCCAGGGAAGCATTGAGCCGCCCCCGCCGCCACCAGGTTATGCGGTGACTTTGCCTCCGCTTGAGCCCGTGGCAAAAACTTCAGAATTTGTGCCACCATCTCCGCCGGTTCAACCCGATTCAGGTGATGCGTCCGAGGTTCCTGAGTCTGGCCGTTTTTCTCAGTCTTTTCAGCCGGCTTCTTTGCCGGATTCAGCTGTTTCGGTGCAGATCATATCTTCTGAACTGGCTGAGCAGGTCATGAGACTGGTGAGGTCGCTTAAAACGATGCGGACGCTTCTCGATAAGCCTGAAAGCGCTGTTGAGATTCGACGTATTCAACTCACATCAAGTATTTGTGCTCGCCTGCTCGATTTAAAAGGTTTTCCCGAGCCAACTATATTCATGGCTGGAGCCGGCGATAAGGTTCTCAGAGACCGCTCCTTTGGTGCGGTTGAATATCGTTACTATGGAGATTTTGATAACCGTGTCAATGGCTGGGTAAAGCCGGTTGAAACAGCCGTCTATATTGATCTTGTTTTTGATGGACGCAGCAGAAGAAGAACCCATGTTAGAGCTCATATAACCAGATCTGGCTCTCTGACAGGCGCTTTTTATGCCTATAGCTGGGATGCTCGCGGAAACCCCTGGAAAATGCAGGGAAGCATGGAAGGTATTTTTGTTCACGATGACGGTCTACCCGCTGGTGGCGTGTTAAAAGTTTACGGCAGTGATCCTTCTGGAAAATCAATGGGGCTTATTTTGAATTTTCCTGTAAAAATTCATGCGCAGGTAGAACCGCACAAAAAAGACACCCGCCATCGAGAAGGACAGCGGGTGAGCATTGAAAACAGATAAAATCGCTCTGCTTTAAAGGAAAGAGCCAGGGTGACCCGTAAGTATTTCAACGGGTCGCCCTTTACGCATAAACAGGACTTAAATGATATCTCGCATTTGTCAGTCCCCTTCCCTTAGAGTTTTCCCTGCCTCTTATCTTCTTACGGTCTTATAGCAAGTGACTTTGAGGGAGGGTTACTTACTGTTTCTCAGGCTTCACTTTTCCAGAGGCCGTGAACATTGCAGTATTCTCTTACGGTGATTGTTGACTGATTGACGCAAAATTCGGCTTCGGCTGGCTGGCCGGGCTTAAGAAAAGCTACAAATTTTTTGTCACCGGCGATGACTTCGATCCATTCGATAAAATGTTTTTCTTCCATGGGGTGGGGGACGCTGCCAACTTTAACCTTGATGCCGTTTGCTGTTTTTTCAACTACCGGAACATGCTTTTCTAAGGTTGAATCGGCAGTTTTTTCTTCCATCAGCTTCATTTCCATGCCGCAACAAACGAGAGCCGGCGCACCCGGGTGAACGACTTCGATAATATTTCCGCAGATTTCACACTTATAAATATTGTGAAGTTTTGTCATGTTTCACGTCCTCCTGTGATTTTTTTCTTTACTACGCCAGACATTATATTTTAAGTCACATTCAATGGTCAATGAGCAAGTTATCAGATAAATTTCGAATTGTGAGTTTTTTCTGTTAGAATTGAGGGCAGGGTTACAGTTCAGAGTGCTTCGCAAAGGACAAAATACGATGAAAAAAAACATGTTTATCGCGGTCGTTCTTTTTCTGTCGATCATAAATATTGGCCAGGTCTATGCCGGTGAGGATATGCAGCGGATAATTCTTCGCGATAGATCGGTTATTGTTGGCCAGATTGTCGAAATGAAAAATGGCGTTTATACGATTCAGTCTGACTCCGTTGGTCAAATTCAGGTGGCTGCAGACAAAATTCTTGAGATTTCGTCGCCTTCTTTGGGTTCTGACCCATCAACTCCTGAAGTCGCAATTCTCGATGGCTCAAAAAGCTCTGCTAAAAAACCGAGACAGAAGGCTGTTTCCCCAGGCTCAGATGACATAGCCCGCCAACAGGAAGAAGTAAACGCCCGCGTAAAGTCCATGACCATGAACGGCGATTTTCTTGATTCAATGATGGATCTTGGAGAGAGTTCTTCGATGATGGATGTCATGAATGACCCAGAAGTAATGGAGGCTATCAGCCGCAACGATTTCGATTTTCTTATGAACAGCGATAAAATGAAAAATTTGATGGACAGTGATGAAATAAAGGATCTTCTCGGAGACGTCGAGCCGTGAAGATTTTCTGAAGAATTTTTTGTTACTGTTAAAAATTGGCAGCCACATGTCGATAGCCTGACCCATGAAAAGAACCGCGCTGTTTTTTACTCTGTTCTCGATCGGCTTGATGCTGGTTGGTTTTGGACCCAGACCATATTCTGATCTGGCCGAATACCGGCATATGCCTATTGAAACGCGTATCGAACGTTTGCGTAAAGCTGGCGAGGATCTTTTTTTGCGTCGGCGTTACGAAGATGCTATAACTGTTTTTCAGACAGTCCTGGCGCTTGATGAAGGCGATATGAAGGCAAAACTCTGGATAACCAAAGCACAGACCCAGATTTCCGTAGAAAAAAACGAGGCCAATAAAAAGGCGCTTTATCAAAAATACGGCCACCTGATACCGAAAGATAAAATTTACGAAAACTGGCATTGGGGGCCGTCTGTCGGACATTTTGAAGTTCGTTATTCAGAGCCGAAGCCTTATGTGCCGGCAGTGCGAAAAGTCAGACCAAAAGCTGCTGATGTAGATATCGAAACCGCCCGTAAAAAAGCAGAGGCTTCAGGTGATGCCGCTGATCTTCACGAACTGTCAATGCTTCACTGGTCGAGACGCGACGACACTGAGGCTCTCAAAGCTTTTTTTGATGCCTTTGCGGCAAATTCTGAAATTCTTGCAAAAGATGATGAATTCATGCTGTCGACTATTTCAGATGAAATAGCCGCTAAAATTGCTGATGGTAAGGCTTCTGCTGAAGATTACATGACAAGTGGCAGACTCGGATTGATTCAAGGCGATCGGCCGCGGGCAATAAATCACCTGGTCAAGGCAGCATCGCTGGATAAAGCACTGAAAGAACGGGCGCAAAAAATACTCAAAGATTTCGTCTCGACATCGCAAGTTGAAATGGTGAGCGCTCCCCCTGATATTTTAAGCTTTCGCCAGGCATACGTATTTGACAAGAATTTTGACAAGCTGTATTTGCGCATTGTCATGACGCCCAAAAACAAGGGGCAGATAGTTCCGATCGATTTGTCACTGACTGCATCAAGCGCCAGAGAGATTGAGCTGGCCTCTGCAGATGTTGCGTTTGCCTATATTCAGCCAGGCATCGACGATTATGCACGCCTGTGGCTTGTTTTGCCCGAAAAAGAAGGCGAGTTCCCTGAGTATGAAATAAGACTGACGCTGAATGTTGACAGAGCCGTCGTTCAGTCTTTTGAACTTTCCAATTTTGCTCTGATAACTGAGCAATACGATAACTGGAGCTTTGTGATCAGCTCTGAATTCAATTTTTCTGAGAATATGGCCAAAGGCGAATTCGAAAAGAATTTTGAGGGAGTGCGTATTGCCGGCTATAATCTCGCCGTTTCAGAGGGCAAGGGGCCTTTTGTTCCCCTTGAAAATTTCAAGGAGCCGTTGCCCAGAAAAATAGATATCTGGAAGCTTATTGAGAACGGCAGCGAAGCAAGTCTTTAGAAAAAATTACATTTTGGCGCTTTCAATTTTATCGCGGATTTGAGATTATTTATTACAGTTATCCCATTGCCTGAAAGGAAAACCGTTGCTGGTTTGACCGATCGACAATGACTGCAGATGTTTTAAACAAGGATGCTGAAATGAGAAAACTCTTATCTGTGCTGGTTATGATGATTTTATGTATTGCATCGCCCCTTTTGGCCGAATTCTGCCATAATTGCGGTAAAGAGCTGCCCGGGGCCGCTAATTTTTGCCCCGGTTGTGGGAAGGCTGTTGCCGGAGTTTTTGAGACTGCCAGCCCGCCTGCTGTAGAGCCGGTTAAGACAGAGCCGGCTATGGCCGGTGAAACTGTGCTCAACGAGTCTTCGCTGGTTGATTATGAAAATATTAATCAAATAGAGCTTTTGCTTACAACCACCAGTAGCACGGTCGCTATGCACCAGGCTGATAAATTGCGTCGCCAGAACGATGGCCGCATGAAGATTATTGAGGGTAATTATCGCTATTTCAGCCCTTATCGTCGTAAATTGCATGATCTGCATGTTCAGAAACTTGCTGCGCTTGAAGATTATATTAAAGCCTGGAAACGCTCAGAGTATGGCCCTGATCGCGTGCAGGCTCTTGCCGAAAAAGACAAGGCGTTGTTTGTGCTTTCAAAAACCAACGAGGCTCTCGATACCTTGCTGACCGGTGGCGGCAGTCTTTCTTCTATTGCCAGTGTTGAAGATATGGAAAAAAGATTGCGTAAAACAACTGCCAATTTTGTCGTGACTTCTTCATATCTGATGGTTGGTAATCAGCGCCTGAAAAGAGGCGAACCAATATGGGTGATCGACGTGGCCGCTGCTTCTGCAAAAGTTTTGCACATGGGGCGGGGCTATTATGCAGAACCGGCCTGTGGATGGGTTTCGATTTATGATCTCGAAAGACGAAGCAACTGGCGTTCTGACCCGGCTTTTTTCTACTCTCCGCCGACGACCGTGATTTACGAAACCAGGCCTCAGCCAACAGTTAAAGTGGTTGTAGTTGGCCAAAGACATTACCCATACCGCTATGATCGTCATGACAGGCGTGGCGGGCATGACAAACACGATAAACATCGCCGGGACGGCCCCGATGACCATCGTCGTCGCTATGATCATATCATAATCGACCCGCGCTTCTGGTAAAGTAAAAGCAGGCAGCAATATGGCGGCCCAGGTTCTTCTCAGCGCGGCACCAGTAAGCGGCGGACCCTGATGTTGCTTGTGGTCCAGACGTATTCGTTGTCGATAAAAATGTTTCTTATTCCGGCCATTTTCCATTTATCCCAGGTCAGACCATCGAAAAAGTGCATTGAAGAACCATCGATATCAAGTTCGGCCACGCGCTTTGTTCCATCGGGGGCGGTGTAGACATTGGGCGGCTGATCTGACCCGTTCAAAAGCGGGTTAAGATCAAAATCGTCGGCGAGTTCATCACAGGCGACCCATACGCCCAGCGGCGCGCCGGTATTGAGCGGCAAAGCGCCAACAGCTGTTATGTGATTTGACTCAAACCTGGCGTTGCCACGGGTGTAAGAATAGACATTGCCTTCGGGAGTTACACGAAAAAGGCCGCCGGTTGAGCCGATCCAGAGGTTGCCTTCGGGGCCGCTGTCGAGGCAGGTATAACGTCTTTCTCCGCCAAGCCCTATTTTGCTGAAGAACTCGCCATCCCATGCGCTGATTCCTTTGTTATGGCGAATGACCAGCATTTTGCCCTGAGCTGAATTCCACTGGGTAAAACCTCTTACATCACTGGCTGGCAGACCATTGTAGATGTTGTAATTTTTCCACTCGAATGGATCTTTTTTCATGTTTTCTGATGCCGGGTTTGTCAGAATAAAAAAACCGTCGCCGTCTGTGCCGACGTAGATGTAATTCTGCGAATACCAGACCACGTTAAGTTTGGTGCCGTCTGCCCATGGCACGTATTTGTCGAGCATCTGCCAGTCAAAAACTTCGACCTTCTGACTTTTGCTGCCTTTTTTTACGACCTTCTTTTTCACGCGCATCCGTGCCAGGCGCTTGCCGTCAAAGATTACCCACAGATAGTCGCTGTTTTTATCTATGGTTATACATGTTACTTTTTGCGAGGGTATCTGGTAAAGATCGGTTGCCGAATCTGGGGCATCGTAAAACAGATATTCTTTTGTAAAAAGCTGCCAGTAGCCGCGTAGAGCCTCTTCTTTAACTGCATCGACAGGAAGTTCTGGTTCTGTGTCGTCAATTTCTGAAGCCGTGTCAGCCTGAGTCTGTTCAAGTTTTGAGTTCGTTTCGGGAAAGCTCTGCTCGGCAAAGTTTTTGGGAAAACTGCCTGATTTCCAGCGGGTAATGCCGTGAAAATGCGAGAACCAGTAGTTATTGCCTTTGACTATCTGAAAAAAAGGCACCATCGCAGCGTAAAGAGGCGGAAAAGGAAAAAGAGTCTTTGCATATTTGTTGCCGATGCCTTCTTTTTTGAATTCATCATGATAATGTGAATCAAGATGAATCAGCACCAGTCCGGCATCTGTGCATACCACGAGCAGGCGGCCGATAATATACAAGCGATTAATGCAATCTGAGGGCAGGGTGGTGTTTACCGAAAGATACTGTGTCCATTTGCCGCGCTGAAAGCGCCATAATCCGTTATTGCGCGTTCCCACAAAAAGAGAGCGCTTCATAAGAAAAGCAAAAAGATTCTGCTCGTCATCTGTCATTTCGGGTTTGTCGAGCAGGGCAAAGATTTCGTCTGGCTCTTTTACGGCCACAACACAGTTTAACCAGGGATCTTCTATCGGTAACGTGATTTCGTGCTGTGTGCTGTTGTTTTTTATCAGGCACAGGTGAGCCGGCGTAACTGCCAGCGTGTGCAGTTCGCGTGATTTGCCTTCGTAGATATAGAAGTCGTTTATCCATGATTCAGGGGTGCCGTCAACGGCATTTGCTAAAAACTCGCTGGCTCCTGAAATTTCGATCAGGCCACCGCCACGGGTGCTGAACCAGCCACGGTTAGCGTCAAGCATCGCCAGTCCCGATATTCCCACTGATTTGATTTTAAAGCCGCCGGCATCAGGCCCGGCATCGTAGTTGACAGGCACAAAACTTGCCATGCCGGTCGCCGGCAGCACTGCGCGGGCTACGTATCCGCCAAAACAGCCGATAAAGATATGCTCATCTTTTATCTGCACACGATCAATATCGATTGTTGGAATCTGGTTGCCTGCGTCGTGTATGTAAATATTTTTGCCCTGTACGCTTACCAGGCCGCGCCCCGTAGCAAGCCATATATGGCCATACCTGTCAAAAGCAATGTCTTTGACAGGTGTTGATGCCACTTCGTCAGGCAGTTTTAACGTGGCCCATGAGCCGGTTTCGCCGCTGTATATGCTTGCGCCCTGATCAGTGCCCACGGCCATGATTGTTTTAAAAGAGGCGTAGCAATTGACGATCTTGCCACATAAGCCATTAGATTCATTAAATACCTGCCAGGTTGAAGCTTCTGTCACTGCTGGCAGAAATAGAGTCAGAAAAAGCCAGACGCCCCAAAAAACTCTGCTCAAGTTGGTTCTCCATGTGTTCAAAAGATGTGTTTTATATGTGAAAGAATTATAACACATACCTTTGGGTGTCGATTAAATCGTGATTCTCGTGATCATGCCGGTTATACAATGATTTGTTGCTTTACTCCGATAATGAGGGCTTTTACTGCTGCTGAAACGGTTTTGGGTGACAAAAATGGGCATTCACCTGTGTGAATGCCCATTTCATGATGTGTTGCGTAAAAACCTATTTGTAGGCTGGTTTAGGCTTTTCGGCCATTCTTTTCGAGATTCTGTTTGGCCTGAAAAACGAAGGTCGCGAGGTTGGTTTCGCGGTTTGGCAGAATGCTTCCATCGTAGACCATATCTACAAATGGAGCTTGTTTGCGCATGTGAACCTTGAGAATTGCGCTGGCAATGGTGCTTGGCATACAGGTGAACGGCATTGAGTTAACTACGCCATTAAAACCTTCTTTGGCGAATGCCAGTGCGCCGCCAATGCTGAGAATTGCTTCGCCGTTGATATGATTCGAGAAAATGTCGTCAACTTCATGCAATATATGCTCTGTTGAATGGTCGAAACGGTTCTTCAGCAGATTTGCAAACGGCTGAGAAATGAACTTGGCCACCAGTCTTTGATATTTGGCAGTGAGCCAGAATTTTGCAGTTTCGCCAAGATTGCCAAGATTTTTCTGGCGCTTAAAGGCTGCCCTTGCTTCTTCTATTCCTGTGTGAGTCGTGTATTCAACCCATTCTGCGACCGAAGAGGTGTAGGTTTCACAGCCCATCTCTTCGAGGGTGCGCACCAGTTGTTGGTTGCTTTCTTTATGAGTTCTTACGAAGATTTCGCCGACAATGCCGATCAAAGGCTTCTGGTCGTTAATTTTCTCTATTGCGGCAAAGGCGCGGGCCGCTTTTTTAGACGCTTTGATCAGTTGCAGTCCGCCGCCGGCTTCGATTGCATCGATGCCTGATTTCATCGCATCTTCAAAGGCCTTGTCGGCTGAACCTTTTATTTTTTCGTAAGGTCTGACGTGCCAGAGAGCTTTTTCGACAAGATCAGAATAAACAATCGCCTGCCATGCAAGCTGTCTGAAACGCAGTGCCTGATCGTCGTTGAAGTAGCCACTGAAACGGTAACTGTCTTCTGAACTTGGCGAAAGAATCGGCACATTCACATATTTGTATTTGTCCAGCAGAATGCGGTGCAGGCGCGTATATTGCCCAAATCGGCACGGGCCTTCAGTTTCTGGCATGAAAAATGCCAGGCCGTTGTTTACATCCATGCCTTCTGCCATGTGACGATCAATCACATCGAACATATCGCCGGTAGTGACGATGCATGGAAAACACTCTTTGCCGGAAGTGTGTTTTTTACCGAATTCTAAACCTGCATTCGTGTAAGTTGGCATTACATCGGCTTTGCAGCCAAGATGCCTGAATGCGGCCGCCAGACAACGCGCACCTTCGGCCATTTTGGGTAGATACAGCGTGCGTTCTGTTAAAGGCGCAGTTGATTTGCGCGGTACAAAGTTAATGTCTTTGCTTGCCAGCACCGTGACCTGTGTCTGGTTCTTTATCGCATCAATAAACGCCAGAAGTCGAGTTTCGACCCCGGCGCCGGCAGAGTGTTCGTCGAGTTCAAGTTCGAGATAAGGTCTGCCGGTGCGGTTCATTTCGTGGTTGAAGAAATGGAGCACAAACGAATCGGGGCCACACGAAAAACTTGTCAGATACAGGCCGAACAGGCGTGGGTCGCGGTTTATAAGCTTGGCGGCCTGCAAAATACGATTGCCAAAGCCCCAATACATATTAGGGTATTCAGATTCAACATCTATGCCTGAGAGGTCTAAAAACTCCTGTGGAATAGCATGAACCCCGAGTCTGCTGAATGTGGCGAAAAGATTCAGGTTGGTGCGCGAATCGTAAGCGCTGTATGGCCGGCCGATCACCACTATTGCGCGGCGGTCTCCGAGATTTTTGAGAATTTCGCGGCCAACGCGCTTTATGTCTGCATCAAACTGATTGAGAGCCGCCATTGATTCGTCGTAAGCTTTGCTAAACTCTACGTCGCTGAAGCGTAGCCCGAGACGTCTGAATTCTTCGGCAAATGACAGGTGCATGTCGATTTTGCCTTTTTTAAAATAAACCGCCGGTTTGATGACTTTGCGTGAGTCAAGACCCAGCGCAGCTATAAGCATATAGGTATTAGCTTCGACATATGGGCAGTAAAATGAATTGTTGCCCTGGTTCGATTCCATTTCGATAAGCATCGGCATGAACAGATAGTCGCACTGACCTTTGAGTGTTGCCGCATGGCCATGTGATATCTTGACCGGGAAACACGCCTCGCAGGTCATGGCTGATATGCCACGGTCAACGATTTCGTTGTTGGTTTCGGGGCTTATAACCACTTCATACCCCATGCGCGTCAGCAGATGAACCCAGAACAGGCCGAGCTGATGGAACCCGAGTGCCCGCGGAATGCCGATTACCGGTTTGCCGGTTTTTTCTGCCGGGGCCGCTTCGCCAACGACGCGATAGAGGCCTTTCATGTGCTTAAAGTAAAGTTCCTGTCTGACTCTATTGAAGTCGGGCGCACGTTTGCCTACCTGCTGGCGAGATTCATACATGCCGCAGTCGCCGCCATAAATGGCTTCATCACTGCCCACTTTGTAAATTTGCAGTTTACACTGATTATGGCAGTTCGGATTGCGCTGGCAGATTTCTTCGTCATGCACAAACGGCTGCTCTACAACTCCCCATCCTCTGAATCTGGTTTTAAATGCTTCTCCGGCAGCTGTTTTTGCTTTTATTTCGTCCATGGCATGCAGCGCTGCGCCGATCCCGCCCATTACTTCGCGGTGGGGAAGTGTTATGATAGGCTTGCCAACAATGCGTTCAAAGGCTGCAACTACAGATTTGTTCAACGATGGCCCACCCTGAAAGCTTATTCTGCGGCCAATTTTGCCATCTTGAACCACGCGATTCAGATAATTATGAACGACTGCCTGAGAAAGCCCTGCCAGCAAGTCTTCTACGGCTCCGCCCATCTGCAGATATGACATCAGGTCTGATTCCATGTAAACAGTGCAGCGTTCTGTCAGACGGTATGGAGCTTTGGCTTTCATGGCCATTGTTTCGTATTCGCCAACAATGTTTATGCCAAGCTTATTGGCCGTTTCTTCGAGAAAACTGCCGGTGCCGGCTGCACAGACTTTATTCATGCGGAAATCGACCACATAGCCGTTTCCGAGGGCTGTATATTTGGCATCCTGCCCGCCCAGCTCAAAAATAGTGTCTACTTCTGGTTCAAAGTGGGTGGTGCCACGGGCGTGTGCGGTGACCTCATTGACAACGTCATCTGCACCGACAAACAGGTTGGCTACTTCGCGCCCTGAGCCAGTGGTTCCGACGCCGACTACATTGACCCGTGAGACGTCGATGGTCTCGACACAGTTGCGCAAGGCTTTTTTGATAGCAACTACCGGTTGACCCTCAGTTGAGATGTAACATTTATATACTACGCGTCCTTCCGGGGTGATCAAAACCAGTTTCGTGGTTGTCGAACCAATGTCATAGCCCATATAAACATCAACTTTGCCCTTGCCTGACGGCAATCCATCTGCCTTGCCGCATTCTGCAAATGGGTGGAGATTTAGAGCCAGAGGTTCAGTGCGCACTGCGGCAAAAGCCTCAGAGGCTTTAAGCTGGTTTATCTGAGTCGCAGTAACCGCTTGCCCGCGGTTGCTGCTTATAGCGTTGAGGATTGCGCCAAGGGCTCCCACGCTGGTGTAGTGATCCGGGACGGTTACTTTTAACCCAAGGATTCGCTCAAAAGACTGTCGTGCAAGCTGGTTTGATGCATAGCCGCCAATAAAAGCAACAGGCTCATGCAGCTCGCGATTGTTTATCAGTGTTGATTTATAGTTTTTAGCCACACCTTCGTGAAGCCCCGAAATTATGTGGCGTATCGGTATGCCCTTATTCTGGAGGTGAATCATGTCTGATTTGGTAAACACTGTGCAGCGGCAGGCAACGCTGGCGGGGCAGTCAGACTTGCGGCCTTCTTCCATGAAACGCATCAAAATTGACTCCATGCGTTTCTGGGGATCAGTTATATTGTTGAACTCTTCGACGTCAGAAAAAATGCGCTCGGCCTGCTGATCGATAAAACTGCCGGTGCCGGCGGCGCAGGCTTCATTGAGTTTGAAATCGTCGAGTATAAAACTTTTTTCGCCTGGTGTAAGAACCAGCAGAGCCGAATCGTGACCGCCAATTGATATTACTGTGCGGGCTTCAGGCATCAATGCGTGCAGGCCGCGTGTCTGGGCAGTTGTTTCTATCTCAAAGTAGGTTTTAAGTTCTGCTGCCATCGCTTTGCCGTGAGTGCCGGTAAAGGCAACGCGCTCAATATTTTCGCGACCGTATTTATTTTCGATCTGACTCAATATTCGGCCGCAAAGCTCAAGTGTGCGGCCAAAATGTCGATGATACGGAAATTCTTCTATAAGGTGCGAGTCTGAATCGCAGACTACTGCGTTTATGCTGACTGATCCTATATCAAAACCTATATTAAGTTTTCTATTTTTCATTTTACCTCCTGAATCGCGAAGAGCGTCAGACATGATACCACTAAACAGCCGCTCAGGCAACAGCCTGAGATTGGCTTCAATAGAGGGATGCGTCAGGGGTTTTCGGGGGTCAGTTGTTGTCTGTCGGAAAAGCAGCGCCTGGAAAGACGTTGTCGTCGCTGGCAATAGAATTATTGCCGGTTTTAAGGCTTTTTCCATCAGTGGTTCCACTGGCGGTTCTGTCTTTCCAGAAGATTATTTTGTCGAATGGGTCGGCTTCGGCTGCTTTAAAATCGGCTTCTTTGGGCGCTGTCGAGTTTTTAGCCGGTAACATTGCAAATTCACCGTTATAGGCCAGTAGAAGGTCTCCGTGCGGCGTTGCCATCGGCTTCATGAAGAGGCTTTGTCCGGAGTGCATCCAGACGCTTTCTGGTGAAGACGTTTCTATGTAGCTGCCAAAGGTGTTGCGTGAGAAAAAAGAGTCTTTATGGGTTATAAAAACGCCTTTTTTAAAGGGAAAGACATTGTATATGTCTTCCAGGTTGCGGTGCCACAGCAGTGCGCCGGTTTGGAGATCAAGACAGCGAAGATTCTTTTTGTCTGCTACCAGCAGCTTATTTTCGTATCTTGCCGCCCCGGTAAAACCTGATTGCATGGTAGTTGCCCATGAGTTTCCGGTCATAAGTGACATGCATATGAGTCTTGACCCGCCAGATGCAAGCATGATAAGAGTTTCGTCGATTACCTGAACTGCTTTAAGGCCCTTTACCGGATGTTTGTACCTCATAGATCCGGTTTCCTGTTCAATAACCAGGATTTCACCTTCGTTTGAGGTGAGTATGCACAGGCCTTGAACAAAAAGTGGATCGTCTGAGCTGAGCGCTTCTTTCATGGTCCAGAGGGTTGAGCCATCGCTTTTGCTGATGGCGGTAGCTTTCCATTGGGGTGTTTTCAGGTCTTTAAAGCCATGAAGACAGATTATAACATCGTCTGCCGCATAATTAACGAGCGCATCCGTGAATGTTTTATCCCATACTGCTTCGCCTGTCTGGCTGTTGAGGCAGAATAGAGAATTCTGGCTCGATTGAATAAGAAAATTTTCTTCGTCTATTTTAAGCGGCGCCATTTTGAATGGCTCTACGGTGCCTGTTTCCCAGGCAATTTTGAGATCTGGCAGTGAAAACCCACGTATAACTTTGGCATAATCGCCCAGCACAATCATTTTATCGAAAACTACCGGCGAAAACGGCAACATGGTCATTCTTACAGACTCGGCAACATGCTTCCCATTGCTGTCGATGCTATGGAGTTTAAAGACACGCTTGCCTTTGTCGCCTGCCATAAAAACGTAATTGTCGCCCGCCATAACCGGTTCAGAATATATTTTTGCCGGAATCTGATTTTGCCAGACCGGCGGCGTCGAAGGGCGCGAACCAATCAGGTGAAAGGCTGCTATTCCCGCAACTATAAGTATTGTGCCTATCAGCGTCTTAGACATATATCAGCTTGCCGCTTTAGCTGCTTCAAGAATCAGTTTTATGCAATTGTCAGGTGTTATGCGGCTTGTATTGAGGGTCAGGTTGTAGTGATGCGAGTCGTTCCAGTCTGTGTCGAAAAAATCATAGATAAAGTTTGCGGCAGCTTCGTCTTTTCGAGTCACCAGTTCTTCAGCTTTGGCGATTTCAAGTTTCTGCTCTTCCATGACGTGCTTCACTCTGTCTTCGCGTGCAGCAACAATGCGAACATGAAGAGTGCCGGGGCGGTTTTTAAGAATCTGACTGCCGCCACGACCGAGGATAACCGCATTTGAAGTTTCGGCTATTTCTTTGATTACCTGGGTTAAAACATCGTAATAATCTTTTTCATGAAAAGAATTGCGCGGATAAGTGCTGAAAATTTCAGCTGAGTCCCAGTCCAGTGGGCCGATTCCAAAGGGATGAAAAACCATGCCGCCCTGGGCTATGCTCGCCAGGGCTTCTTGAAAAAATACACCGATGCGGTTGTAATTTTGCTGATCGAAATCTTCAAGCTGTTCTTTGTTTTTACCCATCTTCTGCGCTATATCGTTGATGATCTGCTGGTCGTAGCAGCTGCAACCCAGAGCTTCGGCCAGCTTGAGCGCGATAAAAGTTCCAGATGCACCAAGTTCACGTGAAATTGTAATAACAGGCATCTGATCCTCCTTGTTAATTTTATACTTTACCTATTCTATGACAGAAGTTGAATATGATTCAATATGTTACAAAAAATAAATAAAAAAATGCTTAACCAAACTTATAAATACGCCGATGTTCTTTTTGTAGAAAAATAACTGAGGAGTAAGGCAAGATGGTTCACCCGGCAATGGTAGGTATTACAGAACTGATGACGGACGACAGTTTTTTGTGTTGGATGGAAGACCAGCAGGAAGACCTTCTTGAAAATCTGACCACTTACGAAATTTTTAATCTTTACCAGACAAAGCAGACTACTCACTGAGCTGAAGAGATATACAGATCGGGTGTTTCCCGGTTTTTTTATTTTAGCCCGTTATTTTTTTTAAGAAACTCTTTGAACTCCGCCCGGGTTGCGTCAGTATTTTTTCTGATGAAAGCCAGGTAACTATTCATTCTTTCGATCGTGCACAGCGACACCCGGTGCTCCAGTCGGCAGGCTTCCTGTTGGGCAAATTCTTCCGGGAAGGCGAGTACATTTTCGAGAAAGTCGGCGAGAATTTCGTGATAGCGGTTAAGCGTCAGAATGGTTTTTTGCCCCTCTTCTGTCAGCGTGACCGGCCTGTATGACTGATAATGGATGAGCCCTTTTTCGGAAAGACGCTGCAAGGCATTGGTGACCGACGAGCGTTTGCAGCCCATCCGGTCAGCGAGGTCGGAGGTTCTGACTGCTCCATATTCAAGCTGCAGTTCTGCTATCTGTTCAAGATACGATTCCAGGGCCCCGGAAACACGCTCTTTCATAATTATCTCCCAGAGCAATCATTGCCCTTTGAAGGGCAAGAGTCGCAGCCTGCACACGCCTGACAACGTTTCCCGCTGATGGTGGCGATGAAGGTTCTTAGCAGATAGGCGCACGAGAGCAGCGAAACCACAATGATTATAGCACTTTCTATTATTGTGTTGCTGTCATTTTTGACTTGCAAAATTTCACCAATTTTGAGGGCGGCAAAGCTGACGCCATAGGCAACAAAGAAATATACCAGAAACAAAATTGCCGTGAAACGTGCCGAACCACTTTCGCGCCAGATAACACCCATTGTGGCTATACAAGGTATGTAGAGAAGTGTAAACAGCATGAAAACAAAGGCTGTGAGTTGCGTGAAGCCTGTTTTGCGCATAGCGTCGCCCAGGTTGTCAGAGTAGGGGAGGTATAAAACAGTCAATGTTGAGACTACAGACTCTTTGGCGAGGAACCCCGGAATAAGGGAGACAGTTTCGCGCCAGCTGAAGCCAAGAGGAGCCATTACAGGATGTATGAACTTGCCAATTCTCGCCATGTAACGGCCTTCCATTTCTTCTATGTCGCGGCGATGATTGAGTTCGGCAATTTTATTGCTTGTTTCTACGCTCATAGTTTGCGATTTCAGACTTGCCAGCTCTGTTTCATAGCTAAAACTTAATGGTATTTCGCGTGGAAACACAGACAAAACCCAGATTAGAATTGCCCCGGCCAGAATTACGGTGCCCGCCTTTTCGATAAAGTGCATGGCTTTTTCCTGGAGCATGTGGAAAACGCTTCTGGGCGTTGGGAGTCGGTAAGGGGGCATTTCCAGCAGAAAAGGAGAATTGTCGGTCGTTTTGAAGAGAAGACTTGTTATGTGCCCTACAAATACGATCACGACCAGGTTTACAAAAAACAGCGAGAACATCCATAAACTGGGGTTTTGCGGAAAAAAAGTGCCGCACAAAAGCACCAGTATTGGTAGACGTGCAGCGCATGTTACCATTGGTATGAGCAGCATCGTTAAAAGTCGTTGAAAGCGATTGTCGATAATTCTGGTTGCTAATACTGCCGGAACATTGCAACCGAGACCCATGATCATCGGGATGAACGCGCGGCCATGCAGTCCAATGCTGTTCATCATTCGATCCATTATGAAGGCTGCTCGTGACATGTATCCCGAGTCTTCCAGCAGGGCGATCCAGAAAAAAAGAATGAGAATGTTCGGTATAAAGATCAATACGCCGCCAACGCCGCTGACTATGCCATCTATCAGAAGGTCTTTGAGCATGCCGTCTTGCATGCTGCCTTTTATTAAGGCGTTTAGCGCTTCGATCAGAGATTCCAGCCAACCCATAGGGATTTCGCCCACCGAAAATGTTGTCCAGAAAACGAATGCCATCATCATGGCAAAAATTGGCAGCCCAAATAAGCGGTGTACCAGTAAAGAGTCGAGTTTTTCCTGCCATGGGGGAATGTTTTTACCGGGAATGCTTGCGCAGGCAGAAATCAGCGCTTCGATGCGTCTATAACGGTCTGTCGCCAGTTCGCAGGCCATATCTATTGATCTTAGTGGCTTTTCTCTGCCTTTGCTGAGCGTTTCGGCCAGGCGACTGCGGATTTCCTGTATTTTTATGTCTGATTCGAAGGGCTTAAGGCATATCAGCTCTCGTATTGCATTGTATCTCTGCGTTGGAGAGGCTTTTTCCCAGGTCGTGTTCTGTATGATTAATATTTCTTCTGCGGCTTTTTGCCATAATTCTGGTAGCGAAAGGGAATTTTGACGAAGTGTTCCGGCCGCATAATCCGGGCGTCCGAGATGCTCTATCATAGAGCTGACACCTTTTCCGCTTCTTGCCACTGTTGGAAAAGCGCTGCTGCCAGTAAAAACAGAGAATTTTTGCAGATCTATGATTCCGCCGGAGGCAGAGAAAGAGTCGTAGCAGTTCAGGCTTATTACCGGGTTAACGCCAAGTTCGATCAACTGTGTCGTTAAAAACAGATTGCGCTCAAAATTGGCAATGTCGACAACATTGATGATTATGCCAGAAGCAGCTTCATCAAGAGTTTTTAATACGATTTCTTCTTCGGGGGTAGCCGGGGTGAGGGAGTAGGTTCCGGGGAGGTCGTTTATGATAAAACAACCTTGCTCTGTGCGTGTTGTTCCTTCAATTTTCTGAACAGTCACGCCCGGCCAGTTGCCGACACGGTGTCTCTCGCCCGTCATGGCGTTAAACAGACTTGTTTTGCCACTATTCGGGTTGCCGACCAGAAAAACATTGCGGGCGGCCTGCTGTGGGTTATTTGACATCCGGCTTTAACTCCACGTCTATTAAGATTGATTCTGAGCGTCTTAAGCCAACCTGATAACCACGAATTTCGAAGGTGGTCGGGTCTCCCATTGGGGCTTTTTTTATCGCTCTTATCTGGGTGCCAGGTACAAAGCCCATGTCCATAAGGCGTTGTGATGTTGGCGATGCTGCGTCTATGTCGCGAATGGTCCCGGTGTGGCCCTCTGGCAGTTCCGCAAGACTGACTGTTGTTCTAACCATAGTTTTGCCTCAAATTAGATTCGTCTAATATTGTTAGTATAGTCTAACTTTTTTGGAATGTCAAGTTTTTCAGAGACGGCAAAACAGGTTTGTTTTTATCTTGCAAATTGTTGTTGCTGCGCTAATTGCGCTAATTACGCTAATTGAAGATGGCGTCGGGGGGTGTTATTGGGGGGTTATTTGTCTGATTTTGAGGCCGAAACGGCACGTTCGCTGGCCCAGTTTTTGATGAACTTTATCTGTTCTGACATGGTGCGTGAAAGCGGTACAGTGCTTCGAATGATTGTGTATAAGTCGTCCTGGGTCAGTTGAGAACCTCGGTGAAAAGCCTCTACAGTTGCGGCTTCTACTACGTGCTCTATTTCAGCTCCATTCCAGAATTCAGTTGCCACACTCAGCAGTGGCATGTCAAAGTCTTGTATCTTGTTGCCACGCCTGGTTAAATGAACTCGAAAAATCTGTTCACGTTCGCTGTCGTTTGGCAGGTCGATAAAAAATACCTGGTCAAAACGGCCTTTGCGTATGATTTCGGCCGGCAGCAAATCGATACGGTTGGCGGTCGCGGCAACGAATACATCAGCTGATTTTTCCTGCATCCAGGTCAGAAACGCCGAGAAAATATGTGAGCCTGTTCCGCCGTCTTTGGCAGTGTTGCTGCTGATGCCGCCTTCTATTTCATCTATCCAGAGTATTGCGGGAGCGACCGACTCTATGCTTTTTATTGCGCGATAAAATGTGCCTTCTGGGCTTCCAAAGTTGCCTGAATAGACCTTATTCATGTCGAGTCTGAAAAGGGGAAGCCCCCACAGAGCGCTTATTGCTTTTACAGAGAGTGATTTCCCGCATCCTGAAATACCCATCATGAGAAGTCCTCGCGGTGGGCGGATTCCAGCCTGAGCGGCCTCGGGGGAAAAAAGGCGGCGCCTTTTTACAAGCCAGTCTTTGAGATTCTCGAGCCCGCCAACGTCATCTAGAGACTCAATGCTGCGTACGTATTCAAGAACGCCGTCTTTGCGGGCGAGTTGTTCTTTTTCGTCGTGTAGCAGCGGCAAAATTTCTTTGTCGATTATTTTTCGACTCCAGCATGTTTTGTTCAGGGCATACTTCATTTCGGCAGCAGTAAAGCCTTTAAGAGAAATAACCGCTTGATCCATTTCTTCGTGGGTGAATTCTACTTTTATGCCGCGTTTTGTTGCCGCCTGCATGTGTTCGTCAATTATGGCCGCTGTTTCGGAGGCATCAGGGAGCTGGTAGGTTATCAGGAGTATGTCTTTGCGGATTTCTACGGGCAGCATAAACTCAGAGCCGGTAAGTAATAAAAATCGATTCTGACCCCTGAAGGCGTAATGAATGTTTTTTATGCGCCGCTGGATCTCAACGTCGTTAAGACTGCCACCCAGGTCTTTAAAAACGAAAAAACCCGGTTTGTCATACTGCTGAATCTTGTCGAGCGCCTCGATGGCGGAAAGTTTGCTGCCAGAAGCGGCAGCTGTTTCAACCAGGCCCGTCTGGAGGTCCCAGGTGATGAAGCAGCCACGATTCTGAAATGCGTTCGCAAAAAACGCATTCAATGCCAGAATGGTTGAATCTTCTTCCCAGGTTTCTATGGCGATGATTGGGTAACCGCCGATCAGGGCCTCTTTTAAAGCTTTGAGAGCCGGCTGTCTTTGCGGGCTCGAACTGCTCATGGCGTGGCGTTACTGATCAGCTGCTCAATGGTTGAGTTGAAAATGGTATTTTCGGCATCCTGCAGGTTATGCCAGCATTCTTTATACAACTGGGTCTCAAAAAGGTCGCAGTAACCAACGGCGTTACTGGCAAAGTGTTTATCGAGAACTGTGTTCTGGGAGACAACTTCAAATTCTGCTGCGCAGAGTTCCATGTCGTTCATAAACTTAAAATATCCTTTTGAATTGTTAATTACCCTTAGTCTGATTATAAACCAATTTGGCTTTTCATCAAGAGAAAAAGCCAAAAGT
>SABV01000188.1 GCA_009928855.1 Erysipelotrichia bacterium
AGGCGGGCGCTGTCATCAACAAGAAGAGTTCTGGCACCAAGGCCGGCCGCTACGGTTGCGGCTGAAAGGCCTGCCGGGCCACCGCCGATTACAAAAATTTCAGTATTTCTGCTCATGGTTTGATTACACCGTGACCTTTCTGCATGTAAACTCTCATACCTGCTCTGAGAGGGGTAATACAGGTCATTATGTTGATCTGGCCGTCTACTTCCATTATGCAGCTCGAACACCTGCCAATGGCGCAGAAAAAGCCACGCGCACGATCTTTTTGCGGGCTGCGACGCAAGGTTTTGACGCCGGCGGCATGAAGCGCAGCCGCTATCGGTTCGCCCTCAAAACCTTTATATTCGCGGTCTTCAAAGAAGAAAGTAACTTCTTTACGTTCGGGAAAAGTCAAGACGGGGTGTTCTTCAATGCGAAGGGATGACATCCCTTTTCCTCCTTGGCGTTTGTCTCTTGTAAGAGAACTGTTTGCTCTAACTCTGTTATATTACGCAACCATATTCTACTCGTACCGGCAAAAATTGTCAGCCGGTTTTTAGCACACAAAATTCTCAAAATTTTAATGCGGTTGCCCTGAAGTAGAGAGAGTGCTAAAGTTTATGGAGGTTTTTAAGCGGGGGCGGTTGATGAGGTTTCGAAACTTAAGCTTGTTACTCTGCCTGACAGTCGGTGTATTGATATATGCCGGCAGTTTCGGGCTGCTTGAAGATGCCGAAAATCGTTTGCTCGACATGAAGTTCAGGCTGAGAGGCCAGACTGAGGTTGATTCTCGCATCGTCATTGCCGGCATTGACCAGGAGACTCTTGCCTGGGCGGCTCGCCCGCTTTTTGCCTGGGGGCCATTATATGGCGAACTGGCTCAGACTGTCGGCCAGGCCGCTGCATCTATTCTGCTGCTCGATCTGATCTTTTCGCCGGGTTCTGAAAGCGCCATACGGGAACACGTAAAAGAAATTTCTGCAAGACTGCAACTTGAACTGCCACAGAAGTTTTATCGTGAAATTGGCTTTGACAAACCATTCAGATCAGCCCTGATGGAAATGACTGCATCCGGCACAGCTCTGGTAGCTGGTTTTGCCTGGGAAAACGACCAGCCGGTATTTTCGGACCCGGCACTGCTTCATATAGCCAAAAAAGCAAACACGGGCTACTTTAATCTGGCCGGCTCTTCTGACGGTGTAATCCGCAGTCTCGAATTATCAGGACAAAGCGAAAATGGCCCCGTTTACGCTGTTTCAATGGTAGCGGCAATGCGTTCAGGATTTTATGACAATAAAATAATCAGCGATTTAACAAAAAAGCAGATAAATTTCAGAGGGCCACGCAAAAATGTCAGAACTATATCGGTAAAAGACATAATAGAGGCCAGCCGCACCGGCAAACCGCTCACCAAAGCCCTGCAAAACAAAATAGTATTGCTTGGTTTTACAGACATAACCGATTTTAAGGCCACCCCATTCGGCTTTATGCCTGGTGTCGAAGTGCATGCCAACGTTATCGACAACATTCTCAATAACCGTTTTCTCACCCAATTAAAAACCGAATATGAGCTTGCAATGGTCGCCATAATATTAATATGCCTTCTGATAACCGCCAGCAAAAAGCGACTGGCGGCAATCGCCTCTGGGGCGATCATAACAGCACTCTGGCTGACCCTAAGCCTTTTCTGGTTTGATCCAACATTCATACCCACAGTAAAACCTGTGTTACTGCTCATGTTGTTTGTGGCATCTGAAAGTTTTGTTGCATATCGCGCCGTTTATCTTGATAGGCAGCGTGTCAGAAACGTGTTCAGTCGTTACGTCAGCGATGCCGTTTTAAAAGAAATTCTTGCATCGAACGATCGTGACTTTATGCAGGGAAAAAGGCGACAGCTCTGTATAATGATCGTCGACATACGTGGTTTTACAAGCTTCAGCGAACAACATGATGCCCACGAGATTGTAAAATTTTTAAACAGCTATTTTGCCAGACTGACTGAAATAATCATGAATAACCGCGGTGTTGTAGACAAGTTTCTCGGCGATGGCCTGCTTGCGTTCTTCAATGCTCCGGTCGAAACCCCGGATGCCGCCAATAATGCCGTCAAAGCGGCACAACAGATCATAAAATATACAAATTCGCCAGAGTTCAAGGCAATCTGCCTCGGTGCCGAGCTAAAGGCCGGGCTGGCAGTACACGCCGGCACAACCGTTTTTGGTAACATCGGCTCAGCACGAAAAACCGAATTTACGGTTATTGGCGACACGGTAAACACCTGCTCTAGAATGGAAAGTCTCAACAAGGAATATAAAACCTCGACAATCCTTAGCGGCGAACTGATCAAATCTGTTACCATAGACGTCAATTGCAAATTTCTGGATAAGCTTTGCCTGCGCGGAAAAAGCGAAGAAATTGAAATTTATACTATCGACAACCCGGAGGAATAAAATGTTTCGAATCAAGTTTTTAACTGCCCTTTTGTGTCTTGCTGCCTGCTGTGCGCTATACGCCAACGATGTAGCCCTGGTAACCGAAAAAACCGGCACAGTAGACGCACAACTTGCCGATGAAACCTGGGCTGTAGAGCTTGCAGAAATGTTACCAGACGGTGTCGAACTGAAAGTTTCAGAAGATGGTTCGCTGACTCTTGTTCATCTTCAGAGCAATATTGAATACAGACTTGAAGCCAATGCAACCGCAACCCTCACCAACGCCGGCGTTACCGGAAGCAATTTTTCGTCAAGCACTATCGAACTGGTTTCGAGCAAAATTGCACTGGGCCAGGAAATGCAGACACAAACAGGAACAACTAATCCGGAAAGAGTTTTGAATCGGTCGCTCAAGCCATCTAAAATGCCACCAGAAGCAACATCTGCAGGAGCCGACGCCTTAAGACCAATACCCAAAATGGCAAAGCATAAAGAAGTAATGGAAGATTCATTAAAAAACGAAATCAGCATGGATAAATCGGCCTTCGACGGAGAAACCGGGGCATTATCAGAAATAGCAGTAAGCGCCGATCAGCAGGATTTGATTGTTCCTGAAACAGGCGAAGAAAGCGCAGCAGTGGAAGCACCAAAAGCTCTTGCAGCTCCTTCGATAACCCTGGCGCTGCCGACAGAAATTTTTGCCGAAATATGCAGCGACGAAACTTCTCTTGTCGCCACCGGAACAGATGTAACAGCATCAAAGCTGGCCTTTGCGCTTGAGGGATGGGTAGAAGTCGAAGTAGCTTTCGGCAAAGACATTGGCAAATCAGTCGTCTTGCAGGGCAACGTAGGCTCAATGACCTTCGACATCGCTGAGGTCGCCGCACCATCGATAGCCGAAGCCTGGAAGCTTGAAAAAAGAGGGTTTGTACATCAGGCTGCTGCCATGTGGTTAAAACTGCCTGAAACCAGCATATCTCAGAAAAAGTCAGCCATACATCTCAACCGACTCAAAGCAGCAATAACCGCTCTGGCAAAATAAGAACCCTAAAGCCTCAGTCAACCGGCAGCCCTGCAGCTTTAAGCAGGGCTGCTTTTTCTTGCGGCGTCAGAAGGCGCAATTCACCCGGCTTGAGAGTGCCAAGTTTCAGAGGACCAAAACGAATTCGATGCAAAGAAACCACTTTTCGCCCGAGCACCTCGAACATGCGCCGAACCTGGCGCTTTTTACCTTCGCGGATTACAACCGAATATGTCTGAGGTTCACGAAGTCTTACCAGCTCACAAGGCGATGTCATACCGTCTTCAAGCTCCAGACCGGCACAAAATCGCTCACTTTCAGAAATATCGAGGGCGCCGCCGGCAATTTTCACCACGTACTCTTTCTCGACCTTCCATGAAGGGTGTAAAAGGCGGTTAGTAAGTTCACCATAATCGGTTATCAGCAGAATTCCGGTTGAATCTGCATCAAGACGACCAACAGGATAAAGGCGTTTTCCGGGAGGCATAAAATCTGCGACGGACTTGCGTCCAAGCTCATCACTCATTGTAGACACAACCCATTCTGGCTTGTTAAAAACATAAATAGAATAATCGTTACTAACCGGTTTGGCCACCGGTTTGCCGTCTATTGTTATTAAAGGCGGGTTGTCCGGGTCGATCAGCGTTCCCTGCGCAAAAAGAGTTTTTCCATCGACCTTAACCAGCCCGTCATCGATCATCTTTTCGACAGCCCGGCGTGACGCGATTCCCCATGAAGAAAGAAGTTTCTGTATTCTTACCGGTTCGCCCATCTCTGCTTACCAGGTGCAATTGACGGTGTAGTTCATAATACGACCATCAGAACTGTCAGAATATGTTCCACGGGCAAAAAACGGGCTCCTCAAGCCCTCAATTCTCTCAATCATAGGAAAAAGATGCGTGAATATCAGCCCACTCCTGCGTGTCTGGCCCAAAATAGATATGTTGCCAGAAAAATCGGTCTCGACAGAGGTAACTACAGGCATTTTGTCAGTCAGTTCGCCGTCTTTCCAGGGTAACATTCCCGGTTTAAGAAGCCATTGAAGAGTCGCAAATTTTTTGGAAAAGGTATTTCGCTGCTGAGTGCCCTTAAGAACGATGGCCAATTTGCCATCATCTCGTATCGTCGCGGCAATGGTCACGACATACCAGCCTTCTTTTTCGATCATCTGCAGCAGCATTTCGACATCGGTCATCGGGCTGGAAAGGGTAAATTCAAAAACACCATCAAGATCTCTGCTCATCACCGGCCCGAATTTGCTCTCAAGGCTGGCCAAAAGAGGCTTTTCCATGGCTGCGGCAGTTTGTCCGATAAAAAAAGTCGCCAGAATCAACGCAACAACACAAAGGCTGATTTGTTTTTTCATACTGAATTGCTCCTGAAGCAGTGGGCAAAGCGCCCCTTATTTTTACACAACGGCAGGCAACTCGACGGTAACGAGCGTGCTGGTACCTGGCGTGCTTTTTACGTTAATTTCTCCGCCATTGATATTAACAAGCTTACGCGAAACAGCAAGGCCAAGACCAAGAGAGTTTTTACCGGCCGCAAACGGCTTAAACAAATTCTGTTGCTGTTCGGCTGAGATTCCGGGGCCGGTATCGAAAATAATAAATTCTACCCTGTCGGCGGTTTTGGGCTTAATCCGCGTTAAAACCTTGATCTCGCCACCTTTGGCACCAAGAGCAATGAGAGCGTTAACAAAAATATTGGCCGCAACTGTAACGAAAGCTGCGGTGTCAATCTTAACTTCCGGCAGATTTTGCGAAAGATTTTTAGAAACTTTTAGATTTTTACCGATTTCTTTGATGCCCGAGAGCAACCTGGCAGTCGTAACATGCGCCTTGAGTGAAGTAAAAATTTCTTGTTCGACGAGACCATTCAGGTTTTGCTTAGAAAACCCGGGTTTAATTTCAGAAAAATGCGACACCAGATTCCGAACGTTAAAATCCATTTTCTGGCCCTGAGCCTGGATTATCGGCAATATTTTTTCGGCAGCATCTGTTTTTGCTGCATAGGCTCTTATGGCATCGAGGGGAGCAACAATATTAGCTTTGAGAATTTCGTTGCTGATTTCACTGATTTTTGCCGCAGCATCAGGGTTTGCAGAAGGCACGGATTGACCAGATGAAACATTTGTCAGAATCCGGTTGAATTCATGTAATTCACGGGTAAGCTCGTTGATACTGTTGCTGCCGGGCCCCGACACAGATACTTCACCAATCGGGCGGGCGGGCACAGACGACAAACTGACAGCCGGAGACGACTCTTCAGCCATTTTCGGCTTTTCTTCTTCTTTTTCTTCTTCTGCGTCTCCACCGGCATCTATGGTTGTCTTAAAGACTTCTTGAACAGTGGTTGCGCCACTTACAAGTTTGTATATAGCAGATTCTCTGAGCGAAAGCATGCCATCGACAAGAGCCTGACGTCTCATTTCTTCGGTTGTAGCTCTATTCTCAATAAGCTCTCTGAATTTTTGAGTCATGCAGAGAACCTCGTAAATGCCCTGGCGCCCTTTGAGGCCGGTATTATCACAGTCGGGACAACCGTTACCTTTTCTGAAAATCATGTTGTCGATATTGTATTTATCAGACAGGTGCAGCTTATCGAGAAGCCTTTGATCTATACCTAGAGACTGCAGCAGATCTGGAGTGGCTTTGTATTCTTCAGCACAGGTTTTGCAGATTCGCTTAACAAGACGCTGGGCTTCGACAATACGCAAAGATGCAGACAAACTGAATGGCTCAATGCCCATATTAAGCAGACGGGCCACAGTAGATGGGGCATCGTTGGTATGAAGAGTCGAAATGACAAGATGGCCGGTCATAGCCGCTTTGATAGCGATACTTGCGGTTTCGAAATCGCGAATTTCGCCAAGCATGATTACATCTGGATCCTGGCGCAGGAATGAGCGTAAGGCAGCCGAGAAATCAAGGCCAATGTCGGCATGGCACTGAACCTGGTTAATACCCATGAGATTGTATTCAACCGGGTCTTCTGCGGTCATAATGTTGACAGCCGGGTTGTTCAACAAAAACAGAGATGAATAAAGAGTTGTCGTTTTTCCTGAGCCGGTGGGGCCGGTAACCAGAACAATGCCATTGGGCGCATCGACACCTTCCATGAACTTTTCAAGCACAAATGGCTCAAAACCAAGATCTTTGAGATCAACCTTAAGATTGCCCTGGTCGCAGATACGCATAACGATCTTTTCGCCCCATACGCATGGAATACAGGACACACGCAGATCTATCTTACGATTCTGCATATTGAGCTTGATACGGCCATCTTGGGGGCGTCTGGTTTCGGCAATATCAAGATTGGCCATAACCTTGATTCTGCTCACAATACCGGCATGAGCAGCACGGGCCGGTGTCATGAAAAGTTTCATCGTGCCATCAAGTCTGTATCTGATGCGCAGTTCACTCTCATAAATTTCAATATGAATATCAGAGACATTCATCTGTACGGCCTGCGTAAGAATCAGGTTGACCAGTTTTATAATCGGCGAATCATTTTCGCCCATTTCATTAAACTCTTCGCCGCCGCCCTCAGATGAAGTGCCGATTCCATCGGCAAGCGCGTCGATATTCTCGCCATAGAGATTGTCGAGAGCCGCAAAAATAGACA
>SABV01000657.1 GCA_009928855.1 Erysipelotrichia bacterium
GTATCATACATCTCTTCATACTTTCTGAGACGGCTGGGCAAAATATAACTTATCGGCGCATACACAGAGAGTTTAAGCAATGAAAGCTGCCTGAAAATCTCATTAAAGCCGAATACATCATCGCGATTGGTCAAGGGGCAACGAAATGATAAGGGCTTGAGTCGTTCTGGGAACTTGCCTATATCGCTGGTGTCATAAAAGGTCTGAATGTGTTTTCTCGATCTGGCAATGGTTACGCTGTCGAGAAGTTCAAAAAAGTCAAATTCCAGGGCATCGAGAATTGCTTTGGCTGTTCGTTTCTCTGGCGGAAGCTTTGTCCAGTGGTTAAACGCTACCTGGGCGCGGCGAAATACGTCTTCAACAGAGCGTTTGCTGCGAAGTTTCTTGCTCAAGTTCTCTGAATCGCCCTCATACGCCAAAGCGAGCTGATTGCGAAGATCATTAAAGCGGTTGTTAACAGGGGTGGCCGAGAGCATAAGAACTTTGGTTTTGACGCCATCGCGGATCACCTTGTTCATCAACTTCTGATATCGGGTTTCCCGATCTTTGAAGGCATCGTTGTTACGGAAGTTATGAGACTCATCGATTACTACCAGGTCGTAATTGCCCCAGTTAACTCGATTCAGCGGGATGCCGAAGGAATTGCCGGAAGTTCTGGAAAGATCGGTATGACAAAGCACATCATAATTAAAGCGATCTCTGGAAAAGATATTGGTTTTAAGGTTGCTGTTAAAATTGAGCCAGTTGTCAGCAAGCTTCTTTGGGCATAAGACAAGAACTGCCCGATTTCGCAGTTCATAATATTTGATTACGGCCAGCGCGGTAAATGTTTTGCCGAGACCAACGCTGTCTGCAAGAATGCAGCCATTGTAAGTTTCAAGCTTGTTGATAATGCCTACGGCTGCGTCACGCTGAAAATTGAAAAGCTTGTTCCAGACAAGCGTGTCCTGGTAGCCGGTTCGATCATTCGGCAGAACGTCTTCGTCTATGTCAGACAGAAACTCATAGAAGATATTGTAGAGCATAAGAAAATAAATACGCTCTGGTGAGTTTTCCTGATAAACAGAGGCGATATGATCACAAATCGTTGCAGTAACATCTTCGACCTTATCTTTGTCGTTCCAGATTTGATCGAACAATTGAAGGTAAGTTGAGGTAAAGGTTTTTTCGTCAAACCGGTTGACGATATTAGAGACGGCATCACCCCGCTGGTAACCAAGATCTACCGCAGTAAAACCATGAAGAGGCATATATGCAACCTCTGGCCCACTGCCATCGATACAGGCAAACTGCTGCATTGCTGATCTGGTTTTGTTCGAGCGAAACACGGCCTT
>SABV01000658.1 GCA_009928855.1 Erysipelotrichia bacterium
ATCACAATCATAGACGGGCCGCCCGGCACAGCATGCAGCACCGTTAAAACCATTTCGGGTGCCGACAAAGTAATTCTGGTCACAGAACCATCGCCATTCGGAGCCCATGACCTGAAACTGGCCCTCAATCTGTGCAGCGAACTTCATAAACCATGTGGAATCATCATCAACAGATCTGACGAAAACGATTCAATCATAGAAGACCTCGCAAAAACTCACCAGACACCGGTAATCGGTCGCATTCCATTCAGGCGGGAATACGCCAGAACCTGCTCAGAGGGCCTTATTCTGACGGCAGAGTATCTCAGCCTCAGAGCCGGAATTATAAGCAGTTTTTCAAAACTGCTGCATGATGCGAAAGTTCCGACAAGACACGAAGAAACAAAACCTCTCAGCGAAAGCCCCTTCCCAACACCGCCAAAAGACAACAACAACAAAAACAATTACCAGGAAATCACCATACTAAGCGGCAAGGGCGGAACCGGCAAAACCACAACCACTGCCGCCTTTGTTGCCCTGGCAAAGAATCGAATATTCGCCGACTGCGACGTAGATGCTGCTAACCTCAAATTACTCCTGAACGGCAGAGTTTTATACACAAACACACTGAATCTCGGCATTCAGGCCGTAATAGACCCATTTAAATGCTCAAAATGCGGGCACTGCGAAGAAGCCTGCCGATTTGACGCCATCAGCCAGGATCCTGACACCGGCAGATACCAGGTAAGCGACCTTCATTGTGAAGGCTGCGGCATGTGCATCGAAATCTGCCCATGCCATGCCATCACTGAGCACAAAGCCGAAACAGGCAAACTCATGCTGTCTGAATCTGAAAAAGGCAAACTGGTACACGCCGATCTCTCAACTGCAGCAGAAAACTCAGGGAAACTGGTATCGATGGTTCGCGACCTGGCATTCGCAATTGCAGAGCAGCAAAACAACGAATGGTTGATATCAGACGGCCCCCCCGGAACCGCATGCCCAGCCATAGCCTCTGTAACAGGCACAGACAGGGTAATACTGGTAACCGAACCCTCGGTAGCCGCCCTTCACGATCTAGAAAGAGCATGCAAACTAGTCAGACATTTTGGCCTGACACCTGAAATCATAATCAACAAAGCCGACATAAACAGCAATATCGCCCGCAAAATTTACGAACTCGCTGCCAGCAGCGGCTACACCGTCATTGGCGAGATTCCGTTCGACGAATCGGTAAAAGAGGCAATAAAAGCCGGCGTTCCCATTACTGACTTCAATAATGGCCCGGCTTCTCAGGCATTATCTAATATCTGGAACAAAATCAAGGAGACCCGCAAATGAAAATCGC
>SABV01000012.1 GCA_009928855.1 Erysipelotrichia bacterium
CGAAATTTACCGCACCCTACGCTCCGGTGGACGTTTTTTCTCTTCGGGTCTCTTTTCACGTTCAACTACAGGCTATAAAACAGGCGAAAAAGTAGACCGCAACAGCTTCAGAAACATCGAAACCGGGCCTGTCTCAGGCATTGGCACAGTCCACTTCTTTACTCCTGCAGAAATAACCTCTTTATGGGCAAAGCACGGTTTTGAGAACCTTTGCATCGACAAACTCGAGCGTACTGACCACAATGGGGCCTTTCGAGTAAGCTATTACATTGTTTCTGCCATTCGCAAAAATTGAGGTAACCCAATGTCTGATCAGAAATTTAAAATACCAGCTACTGACAAACCGCTTCTCAGCGTTGTCCTGCTCCAGCCGGATATACCACAAAACACCGGAAATATTGCCAGACTATGTCGAGCAACCGGCGCCGAACTGGTTCTGGTAAGACCTCTCGGTTTCAGGCTTACCGATGCGGCATTGCAAAGAGCCGGCATGGACTACTGGAAAGCACTTGAACCAACTATTCTGAATGATATCGACGAATTTTTTGCATGGGCGGCAGAAAAACAGGTTTTTTATCTTTCCGCTCATGGCAACCATAACTACGCCGCGCTTCAATATAAACCCGGCAGTGTGCTGGTGTTCGGGTCTGAATCATCGGGGCTGCCGACAGAAGTATTAGAAACAGCTTATGAGCAGAACCAGGTTGTCACTCTTCCGATGATCGAAAAAGCTCGCTGTATCAACGTATCTTCTGCAGCATCAGCAGTGGTTTACGAAGCTCTGCGCCAGATCTATGGCTGGTCTTCTGCAGGCGGTAACACTGGCGAATCACCCGCCGAATCTTGAGAACCGCCTTCGAATTCTTCCTGGGCCATCGCTTCAATTTCGTCGTCCATATTTTCGCCCATTTCTCTGGCCATTTTTTTTGCCCATGATGCAAATGTGCGAGGATCATTTTCGTCGAGGCCAGAAAGCTTTGCCGGATCAGCAAGACTTTCCATCAGCTGATCTTCAGTTCTGACTGTTTTAACTCTCGAAACGAGACGACGCGTCTGATGTGAATTACAATACTGGCAATCATGCTGCTCGTCACGTTTATCGATATGGCAAAGTATGCTGAACTTCTTTTTACATGAGCCGCACAAAAATTCATAAACAGGCATATTCTGACTCCCTAAAATTATTCCATTACTGGCGATTATATGGTAGCCTAGGGTGAATAATCAAGATCCATGACCCTGCTTCTGTGAGGAAACGGAATGGGCCGGTCGCCCTATCAACTGATAAAAACTACAGATGAAGCCCTATGGCGAGAAGGACTGGGCGCCCTGTTGATTGATCACAGCCAACAGGCTGCTTCTGCCATTATCTCGGTACTTGATGACAAAGCCTGGAACAAACGCGAAGCTGCCGCTAAAACCCTTCTGGAATGGGGATCAGAGATCACAGATCTTATCCAGACTCATCTAAACGACAATAACCTCGACCAGTTCTACTGGCTGCTGTATGTATTAGGCAAAATTGGCGATGAAAAATCACTCGGCATAGTTCGCCATGCTTTGCGCCACAAAGATTCCGAAATTCGCAGTTATGCGATAAGGGCGCTTGGGTTTCACAAGCAAATCGAAAATGCCCGCACTCTTTATTCAATGCTGAACGACCCCAACTGGGCCGTAAGAAAACTTGTATTTGAAGAACTCTTCAACTTTGGCAAAGACATTCTTGACGACCTGCGAAAAATTATCGCCACTCCCTCCAAAACGCCAAACCATAGCATAGTCGCCCTTTTTGTTAAACTGGGGCAAGACAATATCATCAACGAACTGCAAATTTTTTACCAGAATGGTGAGTTTGCCCTGCGTTATTCGATAGTCTCCTCTCTTGGCGAACTGGGAACCCCGGCCGCGATAGATTTTTTGATTCACGCACTCTCAGACACATCGTGGGCAATAAGAAAAGCGGCAGCAGAGCAGCTCTTGCGCCTTGGCTCTGCAGCTTTTGACCGCCTTACGAACGCATTTGGTCGAAGTGACTCACTGGTAAGGCACGAAATAGTCAAACTTCTCTCCAATTTGCTGGGCGAAAAATCGATGCCGCTCATACTTCGCCTTTTATCATCACCTGATCAAGAATACCGCCTGATGGCCATCGAAAGTCTTGGCCGACTGAAAAGCGACGAAGCTACGCAGACCCTGCTAAAATGTCTTGCAGACAGTGACCGAATTGTAGCCGACTATGCCTCGAACTGCCTTGCACAAAAAAACAATCTGAACATGGAACTGCTCTTCAGCAGGCTGAAAACAGACGATGAAAACCTGCGATTTCAGATTATCAAAATAGTTGGTTCTATTGGCGGTTTAGCGTTAAATCCGATATTAAAGATTCTCCAGGAAGGCAGCAAGCAAGAGAGACTTTTTTTGCTCGGGGTTCTGCAAAAAATCTCGCCCGACCAGAAGCTGATCGACATTCTCGTAAAACTGCTCGGAGACCCCAACTGGCCCCTGAGAAACGCAGCAGCCAACTGCCTGGTAAGTTACGGCGAAGATGCGGTCGCAGCCGTTGTAAAAGCTCTCAACGACCCCTCGGACGACATTCGCTTCTGGTCACGCAAAGCTCTGCTGAAAATTGGCCCGAAAGCAGTTGCGATACTCACCAGAATTCTTGACGAAGCTACAGAGCCATCGCTGATGCCGGATATCGTTTCTGCGCTGCTGTCGATGAACCATCCAGATGCTGTTCCGGCGGTAATAAAATTTCTCGAAAATAACGACGAGCTGAAAATTCAGTCAGTGTTTTCTTCTATCCCGAGCATAAGTTCAAAAGATGTGGTTAGCACTATACTGAATCTTCTTACCCACCCAGAAGAAAAAGTGGGCCGATGGCTCTCGCAATTATTAAAAAAAGCTGACGCAGAATCTTTAAGACGCACAGTTTTTCTTGGTTTCAGCCATTCGAACGATCTGGTGCGCTATTATGTATCAGAAGCCGTCACCAGCTGGGAATTCCTTTCTGAGGCGGATATAAAGGTGATTGCGCGTCAACTTCAAATAGAGAAAACTCCCAAAAATCTGCGGTCTATTTCTACAATTTTGGCACGCCATCCTTATCCATCGTCAATAAAAGCCTTAGAAGAATTTCTTGAGACCTGTCCGCCTGCGCAAATGCTTGATCTAATGCTGCTTATCTCGGCCGAGGGAAAAGCAGATTTTTTAGTTATGCTCGACGCTCTTCTCAACAGGCGTTCAGAAGTTATTACAATCGCTGACGTAGATAAAGTGGGGCATATTCTCGGGCATATATACCATAACAATCCTGAAGGTCTGGTTCAAGGCCTTACTTCGCCAAGCAAAGCATATCGCTTCTGCTGCATTATTGCCCTTGAATCAATCAATGACCGCAGAATCGCTTTCTCAATAATGGAAACCCTTCTGCCGGATGAAGACATCGACATACTTAAACGTGCCGTTAAAACGCTGGCCAGATATTTCTTTCATGATGATTTCAGACTCAAGGGAGCAATTACCGACTTCTTTTTAAATCTCGGCAAACTCATTACCGAACCTCTTTCTGAATATATACAAACTCTTGAAAACGAGATTGATCGCAAAGCTCTGGTCGACATGGTCGAAAGCGTTGGTGGCACGATTGATCCGGCCTGCATGCACATCAAAGGTGAAGCAAAGGTAGTGCTTTCTGACAACCATCTAGACGAAGTGCTCGAAAAAAGACGGCAGGCTCTCGAAGAGCTTGAAAAATACGACCAGCTCATCAAAGTCACTCATACTCTCGATCTTTCGATAATGTTTACGGATGTTAAAGGTTATACCGCCTTCAGCTCAAAGGCCTCGCTTTCTGAGGTCATGTCGATGCTCAAGCAGCACGACGAAATACTCAAACCGGTATTCGAAAAACATGAAGGCGAAATACTCAAAAAGATCGGCGATGCCTTTCTTGTGGTATTCGAGAACCACAACAACTCTATTCTGGCCGCCATCGAGATTCAGCGCAAACTGAGTGAGTTCAATCAAAACGTATCAGAAGAAAGAAAACTGGCTATAAGAATCGCCATCAACAGCGGTTCGGTCATAAGAACCGAAAATGACGTGCTTGGCGATGCTGTAAATGTGGCTTCGCGTCTGGAAGGCGTTGCCGATGCCTTTGAGATAATAATTTCTGAGCACACCATGCAACGAATCAACCGTCAGATCTTCGATATTGAATCTTATGGTGCACACCAGCTCAAGGGCATCGACAGGCCGGTTAAATCATTCAAGGTCAAATGGTAAGCTGACAGACGATGGGCAATCAGTGCCCCTTAATCTGAGGCTTGTCGCTTATTACCGGTTTGGCAAGGCCTGGTGGAGTAGTTTGTTTTTCGCTTTTTGCTGGCTCAGAGGTAGCCGTGCCATAGCTTTTGGCAGTACCCTTACCAACGCGTTCTTCAAGGCGTTTCTGAAAATCTTTTTTGTCTTCGGCGTGTTTAAAGCCATCTTCGTAAGTAATTTTTTTAGAAACAACCAGATCTTCGAGACATTGATCCATGGTAAGCATGCCATCCTGCCTGCTTGTCTGCATGATAGAGAGAATCTGGTCGGTCTTATCTTCTTTGATACAGCGTCGAACAGGAGTTGTGCCAACCAGAACTTCGTAAGCAAGAACGCGACCTGCCGACAAATATGCAGGAACAAGGCGTTGAGAAATAATGCCCCTGAGCGTACCAGCGAGCTGCATTCGTATGGTCTGCTGGACATCGCCGGGGAAACTACCCACAATACGATGAATAGATTCGTAAGCATTGATTGTATGCAAAGTCGAAAAGACCAGATGCCCTGTTTCTGAGGCTGCAATCGCCAGGCTCATAGTTTCAAGGTCGCGCATTTCACCGACGAGAATAACATCAGGATCTTCGCGAAGAGCACTTCTTAAGGCATTCGAGAAAGACAGCGTATTAGTGCCCAGCTCGCGCTGACTGACTACGCTGCGCTTGTGAGGATGCACGAATTCAATCGGATCTTCGATCGTTATTATATGATCGTACCGCAGACGATTAACATGATCAATCATTGCGGCAAGAGTGGTTGACTTACCAGAACCGGTTGCGCCCGTAACCAGAATCAAACCGGCTTTATGGTGGCATATCTTTTCTACGATCTGCTTGTCGATAGAAAGCTCGTCAAAAGAGGGAACGGTGTTCGGAATAATCCTGAACACACCCGCCATACCGTTTTTCTGCATAAATACGTTGACGCGAAAACGGGCGCAATCAGAAATTTCATACGAAAAATCCAGTTCCATGCGCTCGTTGAACTCGCGCTTCTGGGCATCATTCATGATAGAGAAAAGCAAAAAGCGACTTTTTTCTGGGGTAATGGTCTCAAAAGTAGTTCTGATCAGCTCGCCATGAATTCTTATGCTGGGAGGCAGGCCGATAGAAATATGCAAATCTGACCCATGCTCTTCGTGCAGGTAATAGAGGAGCTCTTTTAGATCAGTAATGTTTTCCTTGGCAAATTTTCGCCGCAACACCCTTGTTTCAACGTTTTCAGGGCGTAATGAATCGAGAGTTATTTTTTCGTTTCTAAGCACAGAATCAAGCTGATCTTCTGACAGCTTTGAAACAAGCGAAATCATACGATCTTTTTCGACATCGGTCGAACCGTCATAGAGGTTCAGAAAAGAAGAAATACCAAAATAGTCGCGGCGCTTAAGTATTTCGCGAGACCACCATGAAACATCAGCACTTTTGTCAAAAGAAGCCGCTACAAGATCTTTTAAGAAGGCTTTTCGCGGCTGGCGCGCCAGGTTTTCAACAATTGTATGCCTGATAGAAAGATCTTTATCATCAAGTTTTAAAAGAAGAAGCCCGGCAATAAGCTCAAACTTTTGCAGTTTTGAAATAGCTTCGATAGCGCAGGTACGCACCAGCATGTTTTTTGAGTTGTCTATAAGAAAAAGCAACGGCCGCAAAGCTTCTTTAGAGCCAATTACACCGAGCACTTTGAGCACCTGAATAATCAGGTCTTCGTCTTCGGTATCAAGACATGCCAACAAAGCGTCGACGGCATGAACACCGAGCTGAACAAGAATCTGGTGGGTATAATCCTGAATAAAAATCGAATCGTCCTTAAGATATGGCAATAATTCAGGTATTACTAAGGGGTCACGGACCTCACCAAGAGCAGTGAGCAAAAAATATTTGGTTTCCTGACCGGGATCTCCAAATTTTTCTTTGAATAACTTTACGACTTCGACACCAAGAACACGCCCCAGCAAAATCATCATGCTAAGCTTCATGTTCTGGCTGGCTGAGGGAAAAATCGCAAGAACATGCGGCACTACTTCACGACCCCAGTTGACGAGAGATTTTATCGCTTCCTGGCGAACAACCATTGTACCATCGTCGAGAAGCCCCATCAGTGTTTTCATGGAGCTTTCGGTTTTGATTTCTCCGAGGCCGGCGCAGATATACGGTTTATAGGTATCGTTACGGTCTGCTTCAAGCATGCGCTGAAAAAGCGTAAAAGCCTTCTCTCGTAATATCAACGGTATGATTTTAATGCATTCGTATTTTTGTTGGCTTGAACAGCTCTGAAAATACTCCTGAATGACCTGGTATATAGAGTCGCCCTGCTCTATCAGGGCTCTTTTTGCCTGTTTTCTTACTATCCAGCTTGGGTCTGAAATTTTATCGAGAAAGGCCAGAATAACTGTTTTATCAGGATTTTTGGCAAGCGATTCAAGTGCTATTTTGCGTATTTCGTCGTTCTCGCGACTGCTTAAAATAGCAAGTAATTCATCTTGTCGCACAAAGCCAAGCTCGATAAGAATAAAAAATGCCCAGAACCTGACGGTCATATCAGAAGAAAGTCTGAGAGCCGGGAGCACATCTTTGAGAATGGTAGGATAATTTATAACAATCTGAACAGCTTTTTTCTGGATACTCTCAAATTTGCTGGCCAGGGCTATTGGCAGAGTAATTGAAATAACTTTTTTCTGTTTTTCGGAATTCTGCGACTGAAGTAGCGAAGCAAGCTTATCGAGAGCCTGCTCATTATCGAGAAAATCGTGACTTCTAAGCTTATCCTGTAGACTTAAGAGGATTTCCTCTATCATTGTGATTTCCGTCCCTTGCCCGTGTTATGTCTAGAGATTATACCAGAGTTTTTATAAAATCCACTAATTTTAACAGCCCAAATAGGGTAAAAAATCAGAAACTGCTCACCGACAAGCCCGGTAGCTTCAGCAAAGTTTTATTTCCGGTCATAAAGACGGAAGCGCCAGCCACAAGACAGCAGCAATAAGACTGCAGCGATAGTTCGCCTGCGGTTTGAGGCAACTCCAATGCGCGCCGAAGAACTTCTTCATTCATAGGTGCCAGCTCAAATATATTCTGCCCCAGCAAGAAATCGTTAACCGCCTGGTATCTTGAAGGCGTGCGCATGGCGCGCCGCAACAACCAGAACGCCAGAGGAACAGCCAGAACCAGCCCCTCGGCCCGACCGGCCATCGCGAGAATCTCTGGAGCGACTGCCCCATCAGACAACCAGCTCAAAATCGGTTCAGCATCAAAAGCAAGTAAACCACCCGAAAAGCCGGCTGCTTTTTCGGCCCGGTCTATCTCTGGTGCTTTAACATAGCCTTTTAACAGACCTCGCCCGGCAATAAATTTTTCACGCCAGTATGCTGAACGTTCAGAAAAACTGTCTGAGTACACCGCTCCACGGCGCTGATTAAGCCACGCTTCAATATCTGTTTCAAGAAATACAGTCTTGCGACCTGCGTGGCGAGCAAGAATTGCGAATTCCGGGCGATGATTCGGGGAACTCGGAGAAATCCAGGCCTGTACCGTATGCTTTGAAACCCTCAATTTTTCAGCGACTTCCTGCAAAGTAAATAATTTTTCTCTGGGCATTTTTTCTCCTGTGTATTCAATATGTTACAATATTTAACAATATATTACAACACAAAGCGAGAACTGCGCCAGATGCCAGTTTCGCCAGCAGAAAAAATTCAGCAGTAACGAGCAGTGATTTGCCTCGCAGCCAGGCTGCCCGACCAAAAACCGCAACCACACGGCGTCTACAGATATTCAAGCAATATCGCGCAGTTCAGCAATGAGTTGCCTGACGGCAAAAAACTTGACCCAACAGCCCATTTAAGCTAATATGTGCGAATCAACTTAACTTTTACGGAAAATTTCGGAGGTACAGTTTCAATGTCTATGGTTTCAATGAAAAGCTTGCTCGAAGCCGGCGTACATTTCGGGCACCAGACCAGAAGATGGAATCCCAAAATGGCAAAATACATCTTCACCGCCCGCAACGGCATTTACATTATCGACCTGCAGAAAACAACCAAGCTGCTTGATGAAGCTTGTGATTTCATCAAAAGCGTAGTGCGCGAAGGCAAACCTATTCTTTTCGTAAGCACCAAGCGCCAGGCCCAGGAAATCATCAAACAGGAAGCCGAACGCTGCGGTATGTTTTTTATCAACTATCGCTGGCTCGGCGGCATGCTGACCAACCATGTCACCATCGAAAAACGAATCAATCGCTTAAAAGAGCTGAATGATCTTATCGACAGCGGCAAAATTGAATCTTATCCCAAAAAAGAAGCCTCTAAAATGCGCAAAGAACGCGAAAAACTTGATCGCGCTCTCGGCGGCATCAAAGATATGAAGGGCATGCCCGGTGCGATCTTTGTTATTGACCCACACAAAGAAGCTATCGCTGTGGCAGAAGCCAAGAAAATCGGTATTCCCATAGTTTCTGTCGTAGACACCAACTGTGACCCCGACAACATCGATTTCGTAATCCCAGGCAACGATGATGCTATAAGAGCAGTCAAGCTGGTTACCAGCCTCATTTCTGACTCTGCTCTCGAAGCTCTCGAAGGCAAATCCTTCGGTGAAGCCAGCGAATCAGCAGAAGTAGAAGCTGCTATGGGCGCTGACGAAGTTGATATGGCCGCAGCTATTGGCAAGTTTGCGATAAATTCAGAAGACGCAGATGAAAAACTTGTAATCGACTAATTTTTTACAGCAGAATTGAAAGGTGGAAACTATGCAGATTACCGCTCAAATGGTTAAAGATCTTCGTGAAAAAACCGGCGCTGGCATGATGAAATGCAAAGAAGCGCTTGCAGAATGCAATGGCAACCTGGAAGAAGCAATCGATTTTCTTCGCAAAAAAGGTCTTGCATCAGCCGACAAACGCTCTGGCCGCGCAACCTCACAGGGTCTGGTCATTCCTTTGACCACAGCTGACAGACGCACTTCTGCAATCGTTGAAGTCAACTGCGAAACCGATTTCGTAGCCAGAAACGATGATTTCGGAACTTTTGCCAACAAAATTGCCGAGCTGGTGCTCAATAATCCATCAGTAAAAACTGTTGAAGACCTTAACAAACTCAGCATCGAAGGCCAGTCTGTTGAAGAATTCGTAAAAACGATGATCGCCAAAACAGGCGAAAATATCTCCATCAGCCGCGCTGAACATCTCTCTTTTGCCGCCGGCCAGAACGGTATCTTCGATACCTACATCCACGGTGAAGGAACCATCGGTGTTCTCATTCAGACTAAAACAGAAACTGAAGCTGCTAGCAAAAATTCCGAACTGAGCAATTATGTGCACGAAGTAGCTCTTCAAGTTGCTGCCATGAATCCAATGGCTTTGTCTTCCGATTACATCACCCAGGAAGACAAAACCAGAGAACTCAATATTGCCATCGACAAAACAAAAGCCGAACTGATTGCAAAATCCGTTAACAAAGCTCTTGAAAAAGAAAAAATCAATCCTGCTCATGTTGACAGCGAAGACCACATGAAATCTAACATGGAAAAAGGCTGGATTACTCAAGAAGCGGTAGACAAAGCGCGCGAAATCATTAAAACGGTTTCTGCTTCAGCCGCCGCTAGTCTAGACGATAAAATGATTCACTCAATTGCAGAAGGCAGATTGAAAAAATATTTCAAAGAAAACTGTCTCCTTGAACAGGCCTATGTTAAAGATGACAAAAAATCAATCGCTGACCTCACCACTGAAGTGTCCAAAGCAATCGGTGCCAAGGTTGAGCTGGTTACCTTCCGAAGATGGGCTCGCGGCGAAGCCGCTGCCGCTGAAGCTTCACAACAGGAAAACTCTGCTGAAGCAGCCGGATAAGGTTAAGTGAAACTGTCTCCGAAAAACTTGAAACACTGAAATTAGAGACGCCTGTTTTACAGGCGTCTCTAACCCTGTAAACCGGTTTAATCAGGATATAGCATGCCAGAAAATTTTTGTGATCGCAAGCCCTTGTTTACAAGACCTCTGCTCAAACTCAGTGGCGAAATGTTTGGTGGAAAAGATGGCTATGGCTTTGACCGTGCAACACTCGAAAACTTTGCCGGCGAAATAAAAACACTGGTCGACCATGGCATTACACCAGGCATTGTAATCGGTGGCGGCAATTTCTTTCGTGGCGCCAAATCCTCTCTGCCGGCTGTCAAAAGACACAGAGGTGATGCCATAGGCATGCTGGCAACCGTAATGAACGCTATCTGTTTTGCCGAGCATCTCGAAGCTGCGGGCGTCAAAACGGCCGTTTTTTCGGCAATGCCTGTCGGTACAATGACCCGCTTTTACGATATCGACGAAGCCTGCAAATTTCTCGATCAGGGCGTTGTCTGCCTTTATTCCGGCGGAACAGGCAACCCCTATTTCAGCACCGATTCTGGTTCTGCCCTCAGGGCAATCGAAACAAGCTGTGACGTTCTGATAAAAGGCACCAAGGTTGACGGAGTCTACGATTCTGACCCCGCCAAAAATCCTGCAGCCAGAAGATTCTCAAAAATCACCTACCGGGAAGTCCTTGAAAGAGGCCTTGGAGTCATGGACCTGGTAGCAATCACACTCTGTCGCGACAACAAAATGCCGCTGAAGGTTCTCTCGTTAAACGAACCTGGCATTCTTCTGCAAGCCTGCATGGGAGAAACCGCCGGAACAGATGTCGTCGAAAGTTAATATCTACAGGAGGAATTCTTGCAAATGTCTCTCGAATCAGTAGTAAATGATGCAAAAAACAAAATGCTTCAGTCTATAGAAGTGTTAAAAAAAGAATATTCAACAATGAGAACTTCAAGAGCAACCCCTTCGTTGCTCAGCAGAATCATGGTATTGCAATATGGCCAGGAAGTGCCGCTTCAGCATGTGGCATCGGTATCAGCCCCCGACCCAAAATCTCTGGTCATACAACCATGGGATAAATCGGTTCTGAGCGAGATCGAAAAGGCCATACAGAAATCAGATCTCGGCCTGAATCCGCAGAATGATGGCAATCTGATTCGCCTGCCGATTCCTCCGCTCACCGAAGAAAGACGCAACGATCTTGTAAAAAATGCCAAGAAAAAAGCTGAAGAATACAAGGTTGCCCTGCGCAACGTAAGAAGAGATGCCAATGATGTTCTCAAGGCTCTTGAAAAGAAAAGCGAAATTACTCAGGATGAATGCAAAAAAACCCTTGATCGCATCCAGAAGCTGACTGATGAGTATGTAGATACCATTCAAAAAGTATTTACAGCCAAAGAAAACGAAATCCTCGGGAAATAACCAGATGTATAGAATAACAGAAGAGTGTGTATCATGCGGAACATGCCACTCAATCTGCCCGGTTAAAGCCATAAAAATAGGTTTTCCATACGTCATTACCAGCAAATGCACCAGTTGCGGAAAATGCGCTGAAATTTGCCCGGTTGACGCAATCGTAGCTGACGACGACCAGTAAAAGCCAACCGGATGATCGATACCAGAGAAGCTTTAAAAACCGAATTTCTAAACCAGATTGACAGAGACAATATTCCCGCCCATATTGGCATCATCATGGACGGAAATGGTCGCTGGGCTAAAGGCCGGGGCAAAACCAGAATACATGGACACCAGGAAGGCGCAAGGCGCGTTAAAACTATAGTCAGATTTGCCAACGACCTGGGCGTAAAACATGTGAGCCTTTACGCCTTTTCGGTCGAGAACTGGGCCAGACCAAGCTTTGAAGTTTCGGCTCTGATGCGCCTCATCAAAGCTTACATAGTCAGAGAGCGAAACGATCTGCATGCCGAAGGTGTAAAATTCAGATTGCTCGGCAGACTCGAAGAACTCGCCCCCGAAATTATAAAAGAGGCAGAAGTTTCGACAAACCTGATGAAAAATAACCCCGGACTGTCGCTGAATCTCTGCATCAACTACGGCGGCCGGGCCGAAATAGTCGATGCAGTAAAAAAAATCATCAAAGCCGGCTACCAGGCTGATCAGATAACAGAAGACCTGATAAGTCGCCATCTCTACTGCCCGGATCTTCCAGACGTCGATCTGATGGTCAGAACCAGCGGCGAAATGAGAACCAGCAACTTTCACCTCTGGCGCGGAGCTTATTCAGAACTTTACTTCACTCCTGTATTGTGGCCCGATTTTGACGATGTCGAACTGTTGAGAGCTATAGCAGCCTACCAGGGCCGAGAGCGGCGATTCGGCAAAATCAGCGAACAACTGGGAGAATAATACAAAATGCTAGCAAGAATTCCGGTAATCCTGGTTGGTATTCCGGCCGCCTACGGTCTTCTGGTGGCTGCAGGCGACCTTGTAAGAATGCTTGTGCTTACCGTCATCTGCATCTTTGGGCAGTTTGAACTTAATAAAATACTAAACCGCGAACAACCGCAAAAACCTTTAATAGAATGGTTATGCGCGATCTGCATGCTTGCCGGCGCACACTTTTATGGCGAACGCGGCCTTATTTATACCTTTGCCGCCTCCGTAACTGCACTCATGACCGCTACTGTGCTGCGTGGTCTTCGCGGAAATGGCAGTCAGAGATTCTCTAACTCCATATTCAGTCTCATATACCTGCCTTTCTGTCTGGGCTTTTTTCTAATGCTGGCAAAAAACTATGGCGGACAAACCCTGTTTGTAATTATTGCCGCAGTATGGGCCCTTGACATAGGCGCTTACGCATTCGGCATGAGCCTGCGTGGACCGCGACTGTCACCGCAGATCAGCCCGAACAAAACGATTTCAGGTGCTGCCGGTGGAGCATTCAGCTGTATAACATTTGTAATGCTCGCAGGGCACTACCAGTTTCTTGCCGTTTCCCAGAACAGACTCTGGGTAATGGCTCTGTCTGTCGCAATTATAGGGCAGATTTCAGATCTGTTCGAATCAATTCTCAAACGCGAATCAGAGATAAAAGACTCTGGCGCACTTCTCGGGGCGCACGGCGGAGTTCTCGACCGAATAGACAGTATTCTATTTCTCGGGCCGTTGTGTTATGCTCTCTACGCTTTATAATTTGTCTGGAAAGGTCTTCGGATGTCAGCATTGCTTTACGTCATTATAAAAACCATTCTTTCGATCTGTTTTGTTCTGGTAAGTATCGCACTTGTTCATGAACTGGGGCACTATGTAACCGCCAAACTCTCTGGGGTATGGGTGCTCGAATTTGCGATCGGCTTCGGTAACCGCCTCATTAAAAAGCAATGGGGTGAAACACTCTATTCTCTGCGTCCTTTTCCGCTCGGTGGTTTCGTAAGACTTGCCGGAATGGATAACGTGGAAGAAGAAACCCCTGAAGGCGAAAAACCAGAAGTAGACGAAGATCTGCCACTTGTGCCGCCTGACCACCCCAAAAGCTACCTTAGCAGACCGGCATGGGCAAAAATCATAGTATTGTCAGCCGGTTCAATAATGAATCTGGTCTGGGCGATAGTCCTTTTTATCACTATTTATGCCATTTCTGGCGGCCCACTCACCAACATTGCCGTCATGGACGCATCTCCGGAAAAACCGGCCTATGTTGCAGGCATCCGCTCAGGCGACATTATCACAGCAATCGACGGCCACAAGCTTTCTGACTGGAGTGATGGCATCACCATCATCAACAACTCCGCCAACAAACAAATCGTTTTGAGCGTGGCCAGGAATCACCCGATCCACAAATCTGCCGCCGGCGGCGGAATAATGCAGGAAGACATCGCAGTAAACAATGGTTCATACGCAGTTCACGACCAGGAGATCCTTGAAGTAAAGGTAACTCCTGAAGGCACAATGGGATCAGCTAAAATTGGCATAAGCCTGGCGCCCAATAATTTCGACTTTCAGACGCTTCCATTCGGCAAAGCCGTAGAAAAAGGCATAAGAGACGGACTAAACGTAATTGCCCAGACGGTGACCGGTCTTTTCAAGATGTTTACCCGTGAAACCCAGGCCGATGTAGCCGGACCGGTTAAAATCATGAAAATGATCAAAGATCAGTCGTCAAAGGGAATTTTTGATCTGCTTTATCTGACCGCGATTCTCTCAGTCAATATCGGGCTCATCAATCTTCTACCACTTCCGGTTCTCGACGGTGGTCGAGTTGTATTTGTGCTTCTTGAAGTCATTTTTTCGTTTATCAACCGCCTTTCGGGTTTAAAACTGGCCATTACCCCCAAAGTAGAAGAAACAATACATTTCGCCGGTATGATTTTTCTGCTCTGTCTTCTCGTTTTTGTTACCTACAAAGATGTCATGAGCTTCTTCTGATATCGCGAACATTGCGCAAACAAAGAGCGGGGTTGTCTCACGTAGACAATCCCGCTCTTTGCATAGAAAAAACTTAAAAATTGAGCCGCCGGGTAAATGGTATTTCAACCCCCCCGAGCTTTAAGCGAAACTCGGCGGTGCCACTGATTTTAACCATGCTTTTGATATCTTCAGAAACCTTACCGTTTTTTTGCCCGAGCAGCCCCTTTAAAAGCATCCTGGGATTGCTTTCTAAAGCTTTCTGCAGACCACGCCTGGTCATAATCGAGTCAACGCTGCAGGAAACAGGCACAATGGTGTTGCTGCTGGCAGCAAGTAGAACTTTTGGCGATGCCTGCATGCCTTTGGCAACGGTGTAACCGGCGAGATTCACGTTAAAATTCAAATTCTGAAAAACCATCGAAAGAGGCAGAGTGTTTTTGACCATAAAATTGAAACGGGCACGCGTTATTCGGTCTGTAAGACTTTCGGGGTCAAGAACAGCACGGTCGAGACTGATAAAAATCTTTTGCGAAATTTTGCCCACATAATGATCCATATTGATAAAGAAATAAATCATCAGCAGTGTGGCGATAACAACAGTCGCCATAAAAGCTATTGCTATGCGCTTTACCAATAGCGAAAAAGACAATTTCTTTTTTTCTTTGCCGCCAGAAGAGCTTTTTCTGGAAACAGATTTTTTTTCGGGCTCACGCCGCCCAGACTCGGTGCGACGATCCTGTTTTTTTCGCCTGTCATTTGCATTGCTCTCAGAGTCACGCCTGCTGTTTGATTGTCTTCTATCTACTGCCATTATACCAACCCAAAAAAAGAATTTTGCACAACCGTCAAACTGACGCTATTCTATTACTTAAAGAAAAAAAATTCCAATTAAATTAAACAGCCAGGTGTTTTCAGGAGCAATGTAATTTGAACACAGAATCAGACTGCACATCGACGCCGCGAACCTGCCCCTGCAATGAAAAAGCTGCAGTATTTCTGAATGGCGAATGCGACTTGCCGCCTGATTTTTTCAGAAAAACAACTTTCTATAACGATTTCGATTTTTTCTGTGCCGATGGCGGTGCCAACATTGCTATCAAATTTGGCATAATACCGACCGCCGTTATCGGCGACATGGATTCGATCACCCATTCCAATCGACGCAAACTCGAAAAACTGAGCAAGTTTGTCGTTTACCCGGCAGACAAAGAACAAAGCGATGGCGAGCTTCTTTTAGATTTTCTTGAGAAGCAGGGCTATGCCATGATACATATTTTTGCCGCAACCGGTGGCCGGCTGGACCAAACTCTTTTCAATATTCAACTGCTGCAAAAACACGAACAATGCCGCATTATCACCAAAAACGAAGAGATATTTTTCATCAGGTCAGGCAGCGTCATCACACATAAAATTGATTGCCTGGCATCGCTGATTCCAACAACGCCAAAGGTCTGTGGCGTCAGTCTTGAAGGTTTCAAATTCAACCTGAAGTCAGCTGATTTGAATTATGCCTCTACACTTACACTAAGCAATATGATAATATCTGATCAGGCATACGTTTATTATCGAGAGGGCGGATTGCTGCTTGTGCTGGCAAAACAACCAGAAAAAGGCAACACCAGCATTCCGGGCAAATTACAGCTAATTAAAGGAAAAAGGGCTTAACGGTATGACAGAAAACAATATAGAACAAATGGACGGGGAGAATACCTTTTCTTATAGTTTTGCAAGAACCAGCTTTGAAGAGAGAATAGCTTCCTGGGTGGTAATTTTTACTTACGCTTTTATGGCCATAACCCTTTTTAGCATAGTTCTTGAGAAGCTTTATCCTTTCTCGGTCACTCCGCCTGATTTTTTCATGCAATTTCTGTTTCTGCTGCTCATGACCGGTATTCTTGAAGTAATCAGCATTCAATTTGGCAATGTCAAAGACACATGCATTATCGACTATGCCAAAGGTCTTATCACACTTATAGAACAACGCTTTATGTTTCACAAGATCAGCGTAATTTCATCGTTTGAGCAGATAAAAAGCATAGGCGTCAGTGCCAGAGCCACAAGTCTACACCAGGTTTTCTTTTCACAGCACCCCGACAGATTTGCTATTGTTGCCGTAAATTTTCGCAATCAGTTTCTTCACATAACCGATTACAACATGAATCTGGAAGAAGCCAACACTTTCTGCCAGCAACTGTGTAACCGCCACATGCCGCACGCGCAATTCATTGCAGGAGAAGCTGACACACAACTCATCCTGGATATCCTGACTGATGAAATGGTTCCGGCTCCGTGCAGACGATCATGGTCATCACTGGTAGACGCGGCAACCATGCCCGTATTTCAAACCTTCTCTGCACTGCTGATCACTCTCATCATAATAACAGCCACAATGACGCTGCTCGCCCAGGGCTCCAGACTCGTGTTTAACACCGACCTTCTGCTCTCATATCAGCCTGTTTTGCAGATATTTTCAACTCCAGAGCCACGCAAAATAGAAAATAAAGATATTCTTACCCCCCCAGAGGGCCCGCCACCACAAGAACTTCCTCTCGCAACCGTTTCACAGGTAGATATAATTGTTGACGAATCAGAGTCTCTCGCGCAAACCTCAACCGCAACACTGATAGTTGCCAGCGAAAGCATACAAACGCAAAGTTCTGAAACTGCAGACCTGAGTTCTTCAACAACAATGCTGGCAGTGCAGACGACAGCAGCAATAATCGCCTCCGAAAGCGCGGCCCAACCTGAAAGTCACGCAACCGAAAGCGCCGACACCGCAAAAATGGTTGCGATAGCTACCCCAACCGCCCCCGCAACTTCTGCATCTGCATCACTTACCCCAGAAGAAGAATTCAAAAAGATTTTTGACAATGCTGAAGTTTTACCCAAAAAAGCTGCAGATATAAAACCAATCACCACAAAATCACCCGAAAACAACAATCCAAAATCACCGCAGATTCATCAGCCTGTATTTATGCCGTTAACGGCCAAGGTTCCTACGGTCAGCATAGATACAATCTTTTTGCGCAAAAAAAGCAGCAAACCCACAAAAAATATTACTGCAAAGATAAGCCCCAAAGCCCCTGACGCCACCCCACTCAGGGCTGTCACTGCAAAAAACACAGCTACAGGCACACCCGCAATATCAGCAAAAACCGTTATACTACCTAAATCGACTGCATCATTGAAACCAATGCCAACTCCTGTCAAAAAACCAATCGTGCCGGCCAAACCCCAAAAGCAGGTTCCTGTTTGCGACATTTTGCCAGGTTACGGCATAAATCCCCTCGCATCTCTGGGTGACAGCATGCAAAAAACTATAGACAAACTTGGGCAACCCGTAGCGACTTTTAAAAATGCCGCAGGTCGACAGGTTGTCTACAGCGGGTTTGCCCTGACCAGCTCTAATAACGATAGCGATAAAATTACAGAAATCATCGTTACCAAGTCTGTTTCGTCAGCTGGCGCTCTTAAAACGCCTCAAAATCTTATGATTGGCAGTTCGATAGACGAAATAAGAAAACGACTCGGCCCCCCGGTAACGATTGTCGGCTCACCCGGTCTGCATTTTCCGACTCTCGGCGTCACCTTTGTGCCATCACCTGCTAAACCAGAAATCATCGGAGCAATAAAACTCTATAAAGCAACCGAAAAGCTGACAACGCAATGACCCTTTATTAAGCTGTATGCTATAATCAGACTACGGGAGAAATAAACAGTAATGCCCCATAACAGCAACTTTTCAGTAGTCTGCTTCACCGCAAAATCAGTTTTTGTGGTCTGTTGGATTGCGATTTTTCTATACCCCGCCTTCTGGCATGCTTCATCGCCCGACAGCCTTTTTAGACGCTACCGGTTATGGGAAAAACTCTCTAAATCAGTTAACGACAAAGTCTGCCCATTTGTCGACCTTTGGCACATGTTTGCATACCCTGTGCACAATGCCGCCCTCAAGGGAAAAACAGACAGAATCGCCAGACTCAAACCCGATGCCGCAGCAATAAACCGGGTCGACTCTTTTTCAATGACTCCTCTGGCCTATACCGCCTATACCAACGACATAGACACCATGAATTTGTGCCTTCAAAACGGTGCAGATCTGAACATCGGCAACGCAGGCTCGCAAACAGCTCTTTTGATTGCCATTGATCACAAAAACGAAAAAGCGGCGATGAACCTCATCATAAATGGCGCCAAAAGCGATATTCCAGACAGCGCAGGTATTACGCCACTGCATTTGTGTATTAAAAAAAATATGAATGCAATATTCAATCAAGCCATGCAAACAAACCCTCTGCTAGACCTGAAAGACGCAAAGGGCCTTACCCCGCTGGATTACGCCATAAAAAGGAACTCTCTGAATACAGTCATTGCGCTTGCAATTGCCGGTGCCAGCCCAGAATTTTCACTCCGCACCCAGAATATCCAGATCGGCATTTTTCTGGCGCTCTGGCAAAACACCAAAAACCCCCATGTAGCGGCAGCCAATCTCGCAGAAGAATGCGCCAGGCATATTTCAAACAACCCCCTGCCTGCCGAATTTCCGATCGAACCAAAAATCTTAAAATTACAGAACGATAGAGGCCAATAATGAAAACATACAACGAGCTGTTAAAGAAACTTAGAATTTTCCGCCAGGAACGCAACTGGGAAAAATTTCATAAACCCAAAGACCTGGCAATGGCTGCGGCCATCGAAGCGGCAGAACTCATGGAAGAATTTCTATGGAAAAACGAAGAAGAAGTTATTGCCAAAGTAAAGCATGACAAAGAAAAAGTAGCTGACGAGATAGCAGATACGGTAGTTTACCTGATGCTGCTGGCTGACGACCTTGAAATTGACATGTATGACGCCATCGAGAGAAAAATGCAGAAAAATGCCGCGAAATACCCGGTAGAGAAATGCCGCGGCAAAGCCACTAAATACACTGAACTTTAAAATTATTGCTTTACTGTTTTACTATTTCAGCTTAGCATTCTGTCTTTGCAATAATTAAATTCCGGTATATAACATCTATGCAAAGAAACAGATTTCTACTGACAGTAGGCGCTCTGACAGTGCTTTTGCTGTTTTCAGCCTGTGTGTCGCTTCATATTGGCAGCATTTCGATACCATTTGCCGCAACTCTCTCTGGCTTTAACGCCGAAAGCTGCGATATGCCACAGCAACAGATGGAAACCTTCAAAACCGTCATCACGCAAATCCGTTTGCCAAGAATTCTGACATCTATTCTGTGCGGCGCTGCACTTGCGGTATCAGGGGCTGCTTACCAGAGCATGTTTATGAACCCGCTGGTTTCGCCCGGCCTGCTTGGAGTACTTGCCGGAGCTGCTTTTGGTGCATCTCTGGGTCTGTTGATAGGAAAAAGCTTTCTGGCTGCTCAGCTGGGAGCATTTGTCTGCGGCATCGCATCGGTTTTGTGCGCTATTTTTCTGGCGCGGTTTTTTCCTGGCAATCGTCTGATAATGCTCATTATGGGTGGAATCATCAGTTCGTCCCTTTTCACCTCGCTTCTATCGGTTGTCAAATTTATAGCAGACACCCGCGACGAACTGCCGGCAATCGTGTACTGGCTCATGGGAGGTTTCTCTGCAATTTCGGCTGATGCCGCGTTCTGGGGGTTGCCATTACTGTTTGTCGGCATTTTGCTGATTATTGCCATGTCAGGCTATCTTAATGTTCTCAGCATGGGCGATGAAGAAGCAACCGCACTGGGCATAAGGGTCTCGCTTGTAAGAACCATATTGATAGTCATCACAACCCTGATATGCTCGATTACCGTAGCTCTCGGTGGCATGATCGGCTGGGTCGGCCTGATGATACCGCATATCGCACGCATGTTCACGGGGCCGGATAATCGCCAGCTTATTCCGGTGGCGACATTGATCGGCGCAATCTATCTGCTTATGGTCGATAACGTCTGCCGTGCAGCTTTTCCCGGCGAAATCCCGATAGGTATTATGACCTCTCTGATGGGCGTGCCATTTTTCATTTTTGTTTTGAGCCGCTCTGAAAGAAGGTGGAATTGATGCTTCCGCTCGAAGTAGAAAACCTGAACTTCGCTTACGAAACCAGAAATATACTCGAAAATATTTCGTTCACTATTCAGCCCGGCACCGTTACCTCGATACTCGGCCCCAACGGTAGCGGCAAAACAACATTACTCAAACTTCTGCTGGGGCTTCATAAACCGGCAAATGGCACAATAAAAATTTTTGGAAATAATCTCAATGAAATCACCCTTGTGGAACGTGCCAGAAAAATGGCTTATGTTCCGCAACGGCACAACGCTATCTTCTCTTACAAAGTCCGCGATGTAGTGGCTATGGGTCGCCTGCCATATTCCGGCATATTCTGCCATCTCAACGATGCAGATTTTGAACATGCGCAGCTCTGCATGAACAAGCTTGGCATAGAACATCTTGCCGAGCGCCCTTACACAGAAATAAGCGGCGGAGAACAACAACTTGCCCTGATAGCACGCGCTCTGACCCAGGAAGCCAAAATATTAGTCTTAGACGAACCGGTCGCCGGTCTTGATTACGGCAATCAGTTGCTGTTGCTCAAACAGCTGCGCAATCTCGCAAGAAGCGGCATAACCTGTATAAAAACGACTCATTACCCAGAACACGCCCTCTGGACTTCTGACCGGGCCATTTTTTTAAAAGCAGGCAAAATTATCGCTGCCGGCCGATCTGAAGAAATTATCAATCCCGAAATGCTGAAAATTCTCTACAATGCAGACATAATGGTTATAGAAACAAACACAGGTGCGCATAAGATACGCACCTGTGTTCCTGAGTTCGACAGTTAAAATTTATATCAGCGTTTGTAAGAAACTGCGTCTTCTCCGATATCGCCTTTATTAGTCATCGGGTAAAGAGATCTGATGTTACCGTTCATGGTATACAGCTGCCAGTTGAATTCTTCGCCGTTGATGTTGGCTCTGAAAGTAAGAGCGCCTGGCACACTGCCATAGCTGCGTGCGGTTTCGATGGCAATATGACCAAGAGCAAGCAGTGACTGCACAGAATTGCAATTGGCAAAGCCACCTTTGGGCTTATTGGCAGACTTCATCGGGCCATCGCCATCGGGGTCCCAGGAGAAGCTGCCAGTGTAGATTCTCGGATTACCGATGCCAGCAACAGCAGTTTTGACCTGAGCGCAACCATTGCGTTCATCGTCATAAAATTTGTACCACCAGTGGTAACCGCTGACTTTGCTGCCATCAACTTCGCCGGCAACAACATGCTCGAAACCACGACCAGAACCGAACCAGTTCTTTTTAAGATCTTCGATACTAGTATCAGTAGATTTAAGGGCATGAAGAATAACCGGATCATTTTTTATAGAATCAAGAAAAGCATCTATATCATTGCTGAGAGCAGAAGCATCATTGGTGCCATTTTTAGGATTGAATTTTTCGCAAAGTTTTATGGTTTCTGTATAACTGTGCGGAATGCTGCCGTCATAATCATTAAAAAGCATACCACGGCGATAATTTTCGCTTTTGGTAACCTTGAGGGCATCACGATCAAGTTTTACGATCGAATTTGCCACTTCGGCAATTTTTTGCCTGATTTCGCTGACATTTCGACTTGAACCATAAGCGGAATAATATATCTGACTGCCGTTATTAGCGATAGCCTCTGCCCGCGAAACAGCACCTTTAAAATCTTCGTCTGATTCGATAAGACCGGCAGCTATGCTGTTTTCAAGGGTCCGGCGCAACTCGAGGTCTTGAATGGCACCAAGCTGGTCATGAAAATAACTGACACGCTCAGAACTGGCCATCAGACCGGGTGAAAAAAGAGGGGTTAAAAAACCGGATACAAGAAAAACAAATGGAATTAGTCTACGCATTTCTGCTCCCTTACTCGATACTTTTATACTTAATGAGCTACGAACCGTTACAACAAAACACTTGCTACTAAAATCTTAAAGACACTTATACATACTTAATCAATACTTACTTTAAACAGTATAACGTTTTAAAACAATCAAAGCAAGACCCAAAAAAAAATTTATCATTATTGTTTCAATTGCTTGCTGTCAAAAGGTTGCAGCTGCCATCGCGAAATAATACTCCACACAAAACCGGTACATCAGTCTTGCAGGTTTTTCGCGATGACAGCACAAAAACTATTGCGAAGCACCACTGACCGGCTCTGCTGCGCCAACTGCCATCCCTGAACCCAAAAACATGGCACGCCAGGCACTGATTTCAAGCTTTTGCTTATCGTCAAGAGTTTCTGATCTCAAAGAAGCTGGCTGCAGTACTCTGACAAAAAATCCCTGCAGACCATCTGCAAGCACACACACGTTCTTGTATCCGGCAGCAAGAAGAACTACCCATGCCTGCGCAGGATGAACAACCCCGTTAGAATACAGAACAATGCGGTCAAAGTTGCGATATCTTTCAAGGGCGGTTGGCAGAGAAGACATTGACAAGTGCACCGCTCCCGGAATGTGCCATTCATCGTATTCTTCTCTGGTTCTTATGTCTACAAGCGCAATACTTTTCTGTCTTTCGATGATTTCCCGGGCAAGGGTCTCGGGATCAATATGATCTGTTCCTGCTTCAACTTTATGCAGAATATCAGCATGTAAGTTTCTGTCAAAGAGTTTTGCTTTAAAGCCATTCTGACTGATCAAAAGGACTCCGCAGGCTCCAATAAGAATCGCCACCGAAAAGATCCACAAGCCCGAACTTTTGGCAGCTACCATGGCATAATTAAATTTCTCTTCTATCAGCTCAGAAAACCAGAAAGCTACCACACCAACAACGGTAACAATAAGGGCGCACTGCGCAAAACCAGTATTGAACCACTCATACACAAAGTTGACCGAAGAATCACCCATTGAGTACAACGGCTCAAAATAAACAAAAGCCTCGTTAAATATATAGCTTCCGGCCAGGGCTCCGACTAAAAATACGAGGGCGTCTATTTTGCCGCTGACCATACCCACTGCGGCAGTTCCGGGGCACCAACCGGCTATCACGAAGCCCATTCCAAAAATTAAGCCGCCTGCCAACTGTGCACCCAAAATCGTCTCTGGCACATAAACAGACTCTGGTCGCAGAATGCCCAGGCCATACATGAAACCGATCCCAAGCATGGCCGTAATAACCGCGCTGAACATAACTTTAAGAACAGACATGTCCCTGAAATAAAAAATACCGGCAAGACGCCGGGAACTGCCGAAACCAGCCTGCTCAAGGCACCATCCAAACGCAATACCGATTATGAAAGCACTGAGAAAAGCGGCAGAAGTCGTAAGGGCATCACTGCCATAAAATGTTTCAATCATGCCATTGCCTCCTGAAAAAATAGGCCATGAGATACCCACCAACAAAAGTGGCAATCATAAAAACAATGCCGCCGGTAGAAAGAAGAGCAGTGCCCGTAAGTGCCTGCCCTGATGTACAGCCCCGGGCAAGACGCGTGGCAAAACCGGCGAGAACACCCCCGAACAGCGCAAGAATCAGTCTTTTGCCGCCCGAAAAAGAGTTTCCTCGTTCGACCTGCACGACAACACGACTGTTAGCGACAGCCGAAATAAATCCACCCAGAATCACTCCACCAAACATAAAAACCAGGTAGTAATTCAAAGGCTTCTCACCCCACGCCCCAAAATATTGAGACGACATGATGTGTTCAGGATTAATGCACATACCGCACCATGCGGCCATTCTTGCAACCGCATTTGAAGCACCAAGACCGGTACCAAGAACAACAAAAGAGCTTAAAAGAGTAAGCCCCAGTAAAAAACCGGCAAGATAAGGATTCAGATATGGTCTCATTTCACCGTTTTGCATCAGCAGCCAGCCCCCTTCTTTACAGGTTTTGCCGGCATAACCGGCTGATTCAGCTGTTTAACCGGAGAGTTGAGAGGCTGCACCGATGGAGCGAGAATTCTGTCTCTCACCGGCCCCATCTCGGTTTCGCGCCAGTAGGATTCGATACCGCCGAGCAGAGCCTTAATCGGACGCTCCGTCTTGCGCGAAAGTATTCCGGCAACCATCATGGCAAGCGTTCCATCACGGTCTACGATTATCAAGGGAACATCTCCGGCCAGCCATTTATGACTTTCCAGCAACTCAGCCAGATCGACGGCCTTAGCACCGGTCGGGTTATAGTCTTGAACCTGCCCGGCAGGCCTGATATCTAGAATTTCGAAAGTGTCAGGCAAATCCTTAATCATCTGCTGTAACTGCTTGGCAGATATGCGCTCAGGCAGGCCAAGATGCCGATAGGAGGGCGCTGCCGCAACAGCTGTAGTTTTTGCATCTTCATTGATCCGGACAACAGGCAGACCGGCTGTAATCCATGCATCAGCACCGCCGCTCATACTGGACACCTTTTTAAAGCCTGCACGTTCGAGCAGACCAATCGCCAGACTCGATCGAAAAGCTGAATTACAAACAGCAACAACTTCTTCATTAAGATTCAGCAGCATACCTGCCTGTTTTTCAATAACATCGAGCGGAATATTGATGACTTCACCGATTTTCATGCCCAGCCATTCGTTGCGACGGCGCACATCAACAATAATCGGCGCATTGCCATGCTGCATGCGGGTATGTAAGTCAGTTGGCGAAATCAGAATCGAACTTTTGATTTCACCACCGGCAGCTACATATTCATCAAATACCAGATAGTCGGCATTGTACCCTACTCTTTTAAGGCGACTGGCCGCTATCTCTATTTCTGACATGCTTCCGACAATTATCAGATGGCTGCCAAAAGGCACAATGGTTCCCGTCCAGCTTTCGAATCTGCCATTCAACCCAATATTAACAGAGGCCGGAATATGTTTTTCGGCATAGACCACGGCATCACGAACATCGATTATATAAGTATCACCATTATCAGTGACAGGCGGTAGTGCTGTGATTTTTCTGCCCGTCAAATTCGACCAGTCAACCTTCTCAGGACCAACTCTGTTGATTCGGGCATTTTCTTTAAAATATGCTGGAGCCGGCTCAAGATCAGTTAAAATTTTGCTGATAAAAGCACTTTTATTGTTTACATATTTGAGGTAATAATTTGTTTTCTTTTCCTGGGCAATTGTAGACGAAGGTTCGTCTCTCAGGTTCGCTCCACAAAGAGATCCGGCACCATGCGCAGGAAGAACGACGACATTGCCGGCAAGTTTGGCAAGTTTGTTATTCCAGGTATCGAACATCATCGATGCAAGCAGGGCTGGTGGCAAGACCCCGCCCATCAGATCCGGGCGTCCAAGACTGCCAACAAAAAGAGTATCACCCGAAAATAGAAACTCCTGTTTTTCAGGTTTTGACAAAGGGCCGACAACACCACAAAGACTGTCGGGTGTATGTCCTGGAGTCTCAATGATCTGCAAAAAAGCTTTGCCAACCGTGATCATGTCGTTCTCACCCAGCTCCATGTGCGCATATTCTGAGTCGCTTTTATGACTTACATAAACAGGCTTGCCGGTTGCGTGCGCCATTTCAGTGTGTCCGGCAATAAAATCAGCGTGTGAATGCGTCAAAAAAGTGCCTACCCACTCCAGTTTTTCGCCGGAGGCATAATTGATGTATGCGTCGATATCACGCCCCGGGTCTACAGCCAGAACTTTGCCATCGCTGATCATAAGATACGAATAATGCGAAAGAACGCCAAGTTTGAATTGCACTATTTTTACGTCTGTACCCTCATAGACAGACTGAATCTGATATTTTGCCGCTTCATCACCATGTGAGGCAGATTCAGAATCAACGATAGAAGCACCCATAAGGGTAACGCACAAAACGGTAACAAAAAAAGCAAGAAACACCGGCCGCCAAATCCTGTTAGACATTTCGCCTCCCAAAACTTTCGAATGCAAATAATTTTATAATCTTCAGAAACTATATTACATAAAAAAGAATCGAGAAGGCAATGGGTGATTATTCTTCGGTACACAGCCATTCAATGACAGTTTAGTTATCACACATGCAGCCACATGCAAAAAAAAAGACCCCGGAAATTTTCCGGGGTCTTTCTGGTTTTATACCTTGTTAAATCTTAGTCCCATCGGTGGTTGAGACCAAATATCACACCGTAGTCGTGTGAATAACCCCAATCCTGCTGCACCGAAATTGGGAAACCAATGCTTCCCTGCCATGAGTCATTGAAGAGCATAAAGCCAAGAACCAGGTCAACGTTAGTGCCTTCAGGTCCATTGTCCATTTCGTATGAGGCGCTGTTAAGTTCGCCAACGATTGCAAAGTTGCGATTAACACGATAATCACTGCCGGCCCTGAGAATAAACTTGCTGAGGCCGTCTTCTGCATCGTTTGCCAGAGCAAGATTGAGATGACTGTTCCATTTTTCGCTCATTTTGCCGGTATATGCGCCGCCGAGTTCTACCCATGCGCCACGGGTAGATTCAGCCGGCCCGACGCGAACACCGGTTGTGCTTTTTCCGGTCATTGCAGCCAAAGGCTGATGGTAATTACCGCCTGAGAATTTACCTTCGGCATGCAGAGTTACAGCATGCTCACCTTCGAGGTTTTTCCAGACCTGGTAACCAAGCTTCACAGACGGATCATGCAAACCCGAAAGGCTTACGCTGTCGTTTCCGCCTGAGCGCTTAACTTCCCATGTCTGAAAAGGCACGGTAACCCCGGCGAACATTTTTTTGCCGGCATAGTTCAGGTGCAGCGGCAACATTGTTTCGCTGCCTTCGATAATGCTCTTCTCACCATTCAGATACTGATATTTCTCGTATTTCATATGGAGCCCGAAGTTCCAGGTTGAAATATATGGTAGAAGCGCTGATTCTACATTAAACAAGCCATGATAACCATTCTGCGTGGTAAAATACGGCGTAAAATCTGTGGGTTTGAGCTGATCAGGAATTCTGTATCTTTCTTCACGATACAGGTCTCTGGTGCTCACGGCGATCGGATCGCCCATAACCGGCGGCGGCACCGGCGCGCCATACGGTGAGGCCGGCGCTTCAAACGCCCCCGGCATACCAACTGGGGGTGGCGGAGGAGTCATGCCGGCACTGCTGTAAACAGGCGGAGCAGCTGGCGGAGCATAAGAGTCTGCCTGGGGCTGACCAGGGGTATATGCAGGATACGCTGACGCCGGGGGAGCGATCAGAGGCGGCGGATCAAAAGATGGCGCACTGACCGCAGGCGGAGTCAGACTAATCTGGTCATTGTAAGCAGAATTGCCGGCAGAAGCGGCCTGCCATGGCTGTGAAGAAACCGGCCTTGCAGTCGCGTATGGTTCTGCCATTTCAGATGCAACGCCGGGCACAACAATAGTTTCACCGACGTTCAAACGATTCGGATTGATTTTTGGATTCGCTCTGGCAATTTCACGCCATTTTTGCGAAGACCCGAGCAGGCGCTTGGCAATCTTTCCAAGCGTATCGTTACGCTGAACCGTATAAGTGCCCCCGGTTTGTCCATAATAACTTGCATCAGCCTCAGCAGCATCAGCAGAGACAGATGGGTCGGCAGTTTCTTCGATTTCGTTCGGAGCCACTTCATATTCAAAGTTACTGGGCACAGCTGCTCTGGCTACAGCTTTATTCGCAGGCGCAGCAGAATTACCGGCAACCGTGACAAGTTTCTGGCCAACAACGATTCTGTTTCCATTATCGATATTGTTGAGAACCATAAGTTCCTGCCAGCGATTGGGATCACCATATACTTTCATGGCAATATTAGGAAGAGTGTCGCCGGCCTGAACAACATAATGAGTCTGAGAGACTGCGACAGTTCCGGCGCTTCTGGAGGTATTGGCAGGAGGTTCAACCGGAGGTCGATAGCTTGCCTGACCCAAAGGAGACGCCGAAACTCTTGGCGGCGCCGACATCAACTGTTGCTGGGCAGTCTGCCCCGCCGGGCCAACTTCTTCCCATTCGCCTTGAGCCGATTGAGCCTTTGTCATTGCAGGTGTGGCAAAAATAAGCCCCATCGAAATGATGGCTGCAAGCACAGGATCTTTGGCCCGGAATGTATTAAACCTTACCATCTCTGACCTCCAGGTCTATCCGTATAGGATGAATCATAGTTTCCAGAATTTTTTAAACTGCGCCTTAAGCAATTTCGCATAACCGTACCAGTCTGCATAAGAAATCAGTTCGTCTTTGTTAACCTTATCGACAGTCGAACTTAAATTATTGAGCAATAAACTTATATGCTGTGAAGTAGCCCTTGCCATGAGAGATCCGGGCGTTCCACCTTCGAGCACCGACACTATTCGACCGCCGCAAATCTTTTCAGCCAGCTCTTTTAACATCCCACAGGTTGTCAGCAGACCGCTCTCGGTGAGCCGCATATGCGATGCCGGATCGTCATTAAGAGCATTGGTGCCAAACCCGACAATTATAAACTCCGGCATGAACTGCCAGAGAATAGTGTCAACCAATTCCTTGATGCAAACCCTGTATTCACGGTCGCCATAACCTGAAACGAAGGGGATATTAAGGTTATAACCCAACGCACCCTTCTGCCCAAGCTCTTCGTAGTGCCCAGTGCCTGTTACGCCCGGGTATTCATGCATGGAAATTGTCATCACGTCTTTGCGGGCATAAAAAATTTCCTGGGTGCCACTGCCATGTTCTGCGTCAATGTCGACAACGGCCACGCGCTTCATGCCGTATTTTTTGGTGAGATAATGAGCTCCTGCAGCTACGGGGTTTACCAGACTACCAAAACCAGAACTCGCAATACCGGCATGATGCCCTGGCATGGCAGTCAGGCAAAAAGCAGTTGATGCTTCGCCGGCCATGATCTTATCGACAGCATCAAGTACACCGCCCGCACCAAATCGCGCGATCTCGAACGATTCCTTGATCAGGGGCGTATGCTCGTCAAGCTGCTCAGCCCCGCTATAACTTCTTTTATGCAGATCATTAAGAAACTCAGGGTCGTGAATATCGCGAAGACGTTTCATGGGGGCGATGTCGGCTTCGCGCGCCGCACCTTCCCACAGCCCGTCCTGCTGCAGTCGCTCTATGATCGACGTCAAACGTCCTCCCTCCTGTTTTTCAGTGAGGGAGTCATGCTCCAGGAGTTTTGCGTTATACATGATAACGCCCCCTGCTGATGTTTCTACCATATTTTTAGACAGAAAACGCCGTAATCATCAGGTCTTTTTCGAACGGGCACGCGTCAACCTGCTCCACATCGATAAGCACCCGGGCGGCTTTTTCCTCTTTCCTTGAATCAAGGCCTTTATTATTCCAACGCACAAAGGAATTCCGGCAAGGTTTCATACTCGATACGCCCTCCTTGTTTTCATTCTTACCAATGAATATCGACAAGGACGGCAAAATCATCCAGCATGAGAAATGTGAAGGTTTAAAATACTCGCAGAAGGCTGATCAGCCGTTCATACAGGGTTCGTCTGTTTTGAAGTTGATTTTACCAGAAAAAAATCAGCGAGCTGCATCGGCAGCAGATATTGAAACCCGGTATAACTCGTATGCCTGACGATAGGCATGCAAACTGGCCTTTTTATCGGCATCGCTCGCATCTGGCGAAGTAATCATATCAGTGTAATCTCTATATGCTTTTTCATAGGCAGATCTGGCATCTGATGCATTGGAAACCGACAAAAGCAGCGGTGTTGCAGAAGCAACAAGATCTTCTGACTTATGAGAAAGCGGATCTTCTATTTTTACCAGTGTTACTTCAGGCTGTTCTTCAACCTCCTGGTCGTCGCTGGTGGCATAAGCCTCATAGCCCTTTTTCAGCACTTTGCGCCCGATCCAGCGGCCAATACCGCCACCAATTGCTTTTCCAAGCTTACTACCAAGATAAGCCACTGACATAGTACCGATAATTGGCAGTGCAATCGGCCCGCAACCGGCCAGCAAGGCAATGCCGGCCGCGGCACCCAGACTACCGCCAACCAGATCGCCAATAACGGCGCCAATCGATTCTGCGGTCAAAGAAGCTTTATTTACAGTTTTAACCGCATCTACAACCGCAGACAAATCAACTTTCCGCCCATGATTCAGCTTCCATTGCGCAAGCAGCTCACCAACCGCTTTGGCAAATGTTTTGGTAACAATATCGCCTATCCTGAAACCAATCATGGCGCCCATTCCCGCTGCGACTGGGCCACCTACTGCAGCGCCAAGAACATACCCGGCAGCGGCACCAATCGCCCCACCGGCTTTTCCGGCCACAAAACCGGCCACTTTGCCGGCAGCCTTGGTTATCCACCACTCGCGCTGCTGCAATTCATCTGCTTTTTTTTGGGTTTTAAGCTTAAGTTTATCAAACAGCGAAAGCTCTGCCGCATCGACAAAAGGTGCGAACAGCAGGCACAACACCAGCAGCAGGCTTATATTAAACGCCCGTCTTTGCGCAAATTGCATACAAAACTCCAGCTTAAAAGCATAGACTATATTTTGAATTATAAGAAAAATCCCCCTGCTCCGCAATGCAGCTTCAACAAAAAAGACGGCAAAGTTAATTGCAAGGTCACAAATCATTCACAACACCATTGCTAGAGTTCTACAGTGTAAAAGTTTTAATGCTGAAAATAAACGCGAAATACGATAAGAGTTACTCAGCGCTAACTGTGAAGGGTTACAGCAAACCGTGAGAAAAAAAATGGTAAAGATGAAAGCGCACAATAAAGACATGAAAAACAGTGAAATGTTTTTATTCTATGCGAAGATCTAAATGAGGTTCTGCATAAAAAAAGCTGCCCGGGGAAGCCCGGGCAGCCAGTATGCGGTAAAAATGCGTGATTATTTAAGAGTCGGGTATGCTCCGTCCTGAATATTCCAGATATCTGGGTCCCAGGCTGAGAAAGTCGCCGCAGTCTTCATTTCTTCGGTTGTTTTGCCTGTTCCGCCAACGGATGCAGCTGCTCCCGAAACCGTTGTATCCCAGAAAGAATTCGTGATTGTGCTAGATTCCGCGCTGAATCCGCTGCCTTTATCGCTGATAACGGTAATTGAATAACAATTGGTCACTGCTCCGCGTTGGTAGCCTGCAAAGCCACCGACCGCATTGCCAGTGCTGTTCACTGTTCCGGCAGAGTAACTGTTGCTGATCGAGCCTGTATTTTGGCCGACCATTCCGCCACCGGACCAGCCGTCATCAACAGTTACAGTGCAGTTTGCGCTGCATCTTTCAACAGCTCCATGTATTGTTTCGCTGGCGTAAATTTTGCCTACGAGCCCTCCACTAGCGAAATCTCCCTTAACACTACCACTTACGGAACAATTTTGAATCAGGCCATAATTTAGACCGGTTATGCCGCCAACTTCCCTTTTTCCTTCGATGTTAACATCAGTTAATTTCACATTTTTGACGGTTGCGTTTTCCGAGACTGTATAGAAAAGACCAACATACACTTGAGTAGGATCGTTCATGTAGAGATTGGAGATAGTTTTGTTGTTGCCATCATAAACACCCCTGACTCCGCCGCTCCTATAAGATGACCAGCCCTTTTCCGGGCTGTACCAATCATTATTGGAAACATCGGATAAGGTGGCATGATTGAGATCGATGTCTGCGACCTGAATGTAGTGTTTGTCATAGTATGATGTAGTACCGGCCATATAAAGCTCGTAAGGTGTTTTTACATGATAGGGACTCGCCTCTGTTCCGTAACCCTCTTCAAAAGGTGAGTATATGGCATAAACTGTCACATTATTGTTAATAACGCTATCAGCGGTAATCACCGTTCCAGTGCCCGAAGAATTAGTATTCCAGCTTCTGAAATACCTTCTGTTTTTACTCGGCGGCGTCGGCAGAGCGCCGAGTGCTTCTCCCTGATTAACCTGCTTTGAAGCTGGATTTGCCTGGGTGTCACCGCCATTGTTATTAAATGAAACGGTATAATAGACAATCCATTTTGCGTAGAGAGCGACGTTTGCGGTAGAGCCCTGGGCAACCTGTGTTACTGCAGTGCCGGTCAGATCTGCGTTATTGAACCACCCGCCAAAGGTGTAACCAGCTCTTGTCGGGTTCTGCAGATTTATAGTCGCAGTTTCGATTGTGAAGTTCGCCGGGTTTGCTTCGTTGTTGGTGCCATTGTTGAGGTTG